>NZ_JANZYQ010000003.1:0-32343 GCF_059335935.1 Thermobaculum sp. T2p | reverse complement strand
AGTGGCCCTGGCCAAGCACTGTGACTTCATAGCCTTCATCGACGACGATGAGTATGCAGATCCCTCCTGGCTGGATGAGCTCCTCTACACCCAAAGACTCTACAACGCCGACGTCGTCGCAGGCAAGGTGCTGCCTGAGTTCGAGTCTCAACCCCCTTCCTGGGTGCTGGACTCTGGACTCTTCGAGAAGAAGTTGGCCGAGGACGGAGGGAAGCTGGAAGTGGCGCATACATCTAACGTGCTCATCAGGAAGGATTTACTGGACTGGGTTGAGGGGCCTTTCGACCCTAGATTTGCGCTCACCGGCGGCTCGGACACCATGTTGTTCAGAACATTAAGCCGACTTGGCGCGAATATGATCTGGAGCGACCGCAGCGTGGTGTGGGAGACCATCCCTCCAAGCAGAAGCAACTTCGGCTGGGTGATGAGACGCGCCTACAGGGTAGGCAACACGAAGATCCGCTGCGAGAAGGCCCTCCCGCCCGAGCTACGACGAAGCCTAATTGGGCTAATCATGAGAGCGGTGCTATCCATCCTTCAGGAATCCATCAAGCTGCTCCCTTCGCTGGTACTGCAGGGCAAGACCAGGGCCATCATGAGGCTCAAATGGATAGCGACATCCTTGGGAATGATCGCAGCCTGCTTTGGGATCAGCTATGAGGAGTACAGAAGGGTTCACGGTAGCTAGCAGACGAAGGTGATCGGGAGCTACAGCTCCCGATCACCGCTGAGGACGTACAGCCGCTCGGACGCAGAGACCTGCCAGCGATGCTCCACCAACACCGAGCCTTGGTTGGCTGGCGGGAGGCGGCCGGACCCAAAGAAATCACCTGGAGCCACATCTATGATGCCCGCGCCCTGCACCCAATCGGCCACGTCCGACCCGACCCTTGCGTACACATTGAAGGTATATCTACCGGGCTGGAGCGGCAGACGAGGGATGAGGCACTCGAAGGTCCCCTCGGGGGGAGCCTCCTCGAAGTCGCTGCCGCTGGTGTTGGAGGCCAGATGGAACAGCTTCTCATCGTACATGCCGTGGATAGGGACAGAAACATGTACTTTCCTTAGCGGCCTACCATCAGCAGATCTATAGTGCAGCAGCAGCTTGATGTCCTGGCCCGTCATGGGTTGAGGTAGAGGATCGCCGGTGACAGCATCCACCACGGCGAATCCTGTAAACTTGAGCCTCTGGTTACCCTTGCGGTCCGTGCGCTCGGCAAGAGGCATGGATGCGCTGGCCATTACGCCTTTCAGGTACCTCTCTATGACATCCCTCGTCTCGCCTTCGGCAGCAACGGTACCACGTTCCAGCAGGATAGCCCTCTGGCAGAGGTTGAGTATGGCCTCCATGTTATGGCTGACGAAGAGCACCGTTCTGCCGGCCTTGGCCACGTCCCCCATCTTCCCTAGGCACTTCTTCTGGAAGGCAGCATCTCCCACAGCAAGCACCTCATCCACCAACAGAATCTCGGGCTCGAGGTGCGCCGCGACAGCGAACGCGAGCCGCAGGTACATGCCGCTGGAGTAGTGCTTGACGGGAGTATCGAGAAACTTGGCCACCTCGGCGAACTCAACGATCTCATCGAACTTGCGCTCTATCTCCGTTTTGGGCATGCCCAGCACGGCGCCGTTGAGGTAGATGTTCTCACGCCCTGTGAGCTCGGGATGGAAACCGGTGCCCACCTCCAGCAGCGATCCCACGCGCCCATGGATCTCGGCATAGCCCGTAGTAGGCTCCGTGATCCTAGAGAGGACCTTTAGCAGGGTGCTCTTGCCGGCGCCGTTGCGGCCGACTATGCCCACGACCTCTCCCTGTTTGATCTCGAACGACACATCCCTTATAGCCCAAAACTCCGGGCGCTTGCGGCCCTTTCGGCCTCTAGCTGCATCGCCCTCAGCTGCATGGCGCAGCATCCTGATGGGGGCCCTCATGCCCTGTGCCAGCACATCCCGCAGCGCCTTATATCGCTGCTTCTCACCTATGAAGTAACGCTTGCCTAGACCTTCAGCGCGGATCGCCACATCTGCCACCTCAACTAACCTCCAGATCCTATGACGTCAACGAAGGTGCGCTCACAGCGCTTGAACCATGCCATGCCGGTTATGAATATGGTTCCCCCAACTAGGGCCGACAGAGCCATTAGCTCCCATGGAGCGGGACCCACACCGGTCACCGCCCAGCGAAACCCCTCCACCACACCGGTCATCGGATTGAGTCCATATAGCAGTCTCCAGGCCTCCGGCACCATACTGGTGGGATAGACCACGGGAGTGATGAACAGCCAGAACTGATTGAGGAAGGGCATGGTATAGGCCACGTCGCGGTACTCGGCGTTGAGCGCCGATAACCAAAAACCCACTCCAAGCGCCGTTATGACCATGAGCACTAGCACCAAGGGCACTATCAACAAGCTTATTCCGGGCCTCACCCCATAGATGACCATCAGCACGACCAACAGGCCCGTGGAGACCGCAAAGTCCACCATGCCCGCAAGCACCGAAGCTGACGGCACGATTATCCTTGGGAAATACACCTTAGTGATGAGCCTCCGATCGGTGACCAGGCTGCTAGCAGCGTTGGTGATGGCCCGGGAGAACAACTGCCAGGGCATGAGGCCCGCGTACGCGAACACTGGGTAAGGGACCGGACCGCTATCCACCTTCGCTAGTTTATTGAAAAATAGTAGGAACACGACCATCATCGCCAACGGCTGCAGCACCGCCCAAGCGGCGCCTATAGCCGTTTGCTTGTAACGGATCTTTACCTCTCGCCAAGTGAGGAAATATATCAGCTCTCTATATGCCCACAGCTCGCGCAGGTTGATCAGGTGCCAGCCACGGGTGGGCTTTATGGTCACCACCTGCGAAGGCCTCAGCTGCCTTCGCGTCATATCCACCAAAACATCGTTAGCGGCCATGCTCTCTCCTTACAGAGTTCCCTCAAGAGGTCAACATACATCCTAGGGAAACTTAGTTATCCTGCCGTAGATGCAAGGTTGAGAAAGGGTTCAGTCCTTTGCCCATCACAGCTGTCCCAAGGACGGTCAACCTCAACCTCACACAATAAACACATATACCTTTTGTATACCACACGTGACTAGACTATAGAACGACACACATACACGACAGGAGGTGAGCTATGCTGCGTTGGCTTAGGGTGTTGAGGAATAGGTTGTTGCTCCTCAGCGCCACTAGGCAGGGGCTAAGGTTAGGGGAGAACGTGCGCATCATGGGCAAGCCCCAGTTCGGCAGCGAGCCCTATTTGATAAGCATAGGCAACAACGTGACGATCTCCCACGGCGTGGCTTTTCTGACCCACGACGGTGCTACCTGGGTGTTCAGGCGACGGCCGGAGTACGAAGGTATGATGCGCTTTGGAAGGATCGACATAGAGGACGACTGCTTCATAGGCGCCAGGGTCATTCTTATGCCTGGCATCCGCATCGGCAAAGGCTCGATCGTGGGTGCAGGAGCTGTGGTAACGAGGTCTGTACCTCCCGGCATGGTGGTAGCAGGAGTGCCGGCAAGGCCGATATGCACCACCGAGCAATACATAGAGCGCGCGGTGGCCAGGTGCACCCGTTATCCCCCGGAGGTCCTGGCGGATCGACGTCGCCTGAAAGCGGTGTTGATGGAGCAGTTTCCCCCTTGCACTCCATCGGAGAACAAGGTGCAGGTAGGCCGGCAAATCTCCGACTTTTAACAACCAAAGCCTCTCATATCCTCAACCTCCCGCCTATAACCTATTGATAAGGTTATAGGCGAGCAAGGAGGTAAGATTTTGACCGCCAGCAAGCACGACCAGGAGATCAGCATCGACAGGCCGTATCTAGACAGGGATGCCCTTCTACAAGGGCCCCAACCAAAAGCGCTGCTCAAGGCCAGAAAGCGTATCAAGGGGTTCCTGAGCATCCACAGGCCGGACGGCAGCCCCAACATCTTCCTGTGCTCTCTCCCACGCAGCGGTTCCACTTGGCTGATGGAGCTGATACAGACCCAACCAGGCTTCAAGACCTGCGACGAGCCCCTGGATCTGCGCAATCCCTTCGTGAGGGGGCACTCTCACCTCAGCGCCTGGGAGCAGCTCTACGATACCTCCTAGCTTATGCTGATAGAAGAGTACCTCAGGGGCTTCTGCGAGGGCAAGCTGCACTTCATGGACCCCCATCCTTTGTCCCGCTATTACCGTCCGGTGACTCACCGCATAGTGTTCAAGATGATCCATGGGTGCGAGCACAGGCTCAACTGGTTCGCCGACACGTTCAACGGCAGGATCATCTACCTGATTCGGCACCCCATAGCGGTGGCGATATCCAGGGAAGCCTATCCCACCCTGCTGCCGATGCTACGCACGGAGTACGCCGACAGGTTCTCCGCCACGCAGCTAGCCGAGGCCGAGCGCATCCTGCGGCACGGGGACAAGCTTGAGTGCGGGGTGCTATCTTGGTGCCTACAGACAAGCGTGCCTTTGCGGGACACCCGGCCAGATTGGGTAGTAGTATCCTATGAGCAGATGGTTGTGGAGCCCGCAAAGATAGTTACTCATGTGTGTGCCCTCCTAGACCTCCCGTATCCCGAACGCATGTTGCGCTGGATAGATAAGCCTTCCCACGTCAAATACAAGTCGGACAAGGCCACGCAGCAGGTGCTGGAGAGTCGGGATGCCGAGCAGCGTCATTGGCTAGTCCGCAAGTGGCGCGAGAAGGTATCTCCCGAGCAGGAGAAGCGCCTGATGGCCATCCTCGAGGTGTTTGAGATCGATGCCTATAGGGCTGGAGACTTTATGCCGAGCTACGCCTTGCGGATCAAGTAGCACCATCCCAGCCCGCTATATCTCCAGGCCCCTCTGTACCCTATAGTAAAACCTCTCGACGAGCACCGCCGAGATAGCAACCACAGCTGCTATGAGCCACAAAGCCCCTATGCTCGTGTAGGCAGTGAGCTCAGCCACGCCATGAACCTTAAATGCGTCCAGCATGGTGTGCGCGTTGGTGAGAAGTATGAGCCCCCCGACACCAACGCCCAAAAGGCTTGGGTGCATGTGCCTTACGAGCCAGGCAGCGACCGGGGCTGCTACTAACCCACCAGCAAGCATGCAAGATACCAAGGGGAAAGCTATACTGCCCCTATTAATCGAGAGCAAGAACCCTAAGCTAGCTGCACACGACACCAGGAACTCACTCGTATCTACAGTGCCCACGACCTTCCGAGGCTGCATGCGGGATGCTGCCATCAGGGTGGGTGTGGCGACTGGTCCCCAGCCCCCGCCCCCCACAGCATCCAGGAAGCCGGCCACGCCGCCAGTGATCGCCAAGGTCTTGGTAGAAGGGTCAGCTACGCGCGCGTTGGGTCTACCTAACAAGAACCTGAGTATAAGGTAGCATCCCAGGCATAGAAGAAAGGCTGACACCCAGATCTTAGCTAGGTGCACCGGCAACCTGCCAAGTAGCAGTGCACCCAACAGGGCCCCGGCTGCCCCCGGCAGAGCTATCTTCCCGGCTACTTGCCAGTCGACATTGCCAAACCTAGCATGAGCCAGCCCAGAGACCAAAGTGGTACCTACCTCGGCGAGGTGGACGCTGGCGCTGGCCACCACAGGAGCTATGCCCAGAGCTAGCAGCAGCGTGGTGGAGGTCACGCCGTAGGCCATGCCCAGCGAGCCATCCACTAACTGAGCAACGCAGCCAGCAATGGCTACCAACAGCAACTTACGCATCTTCTGCCGAGACTCCCCCATCAAGCGCCAAGGCACTTGATGACACCTTGCGCTCCGCATGCGCCAGGAGCCGCTCATACAGCTCCTCGTACTGCCTGACCATCCCCTCTAGGCTGAAACGGCCCATGACCAACAGGCTTGTCTCCCGGGCAAGCTGCGTAACCTGATCCCAATGCTCCATTACCCACGAAAGCTTGGAGGCCAGTGCGGCGGGCTCATCGGGAGGTACTAGGTAGCCCGTGACGCCATCTTGGATTAGCTCCCGATTGCCCCCTATGTCGGTGCCTATCACGGGGACCTCCATTGCCATGGCCTCCAACACGGAGTTAGAGCAGCCCTCGTTGTCTCTGGAAGCCGAGACCAACACATCGAAAGCTGCAAGGAAGTCGGCCACGTTACGACGGTACCCGAAGAACACCACCCTATCGGAAAGCCCCAGGCTTTGGGTCAGAACTTCTAGCTCTTCCCTGAGGGGACCATCCCCGACTATAGCGTACCTTAGTTCTGGATGACTGGGAGATAGCATCTTGGCGGCCCGCAGCAACACATCATGCCCCTTGGGAGGGGTGAGGCTCGCGAGGATGCCCACCACCTTGGCATCACCAGGGCCCAACTGGGCCCTTATCTTGGCGACCTCCAGGGGATCGGGCTTCAGGCGGTCGAAGTTGATGCCGTTGTAGATCACCTGCATGCGGGAAGGGGGCAGCCGACGCTCGATCAGCAGTGCCTTGCCCGCCTGGCTGTTTGGCACCAGCGCGTCCGCATAGCGACTCATGAAATCCTCCATCAACCTGTAGGCCTTGTAGCCCGTCCCCCTGTTGCGGCGTGCGCCGCACCTCTCGGTGACTATCTTGACCTTGGTGCCGACGATGAAGGCCGGCAGCAACCCGAAGAAGGTGGAAGGGGTGAGGAATGGCTGAATTATGTCTACTCGACGCTCTACGAGCAGCTTCCCAAGCTTCCACAGCGGGGACATGTCGTACTTGCCTCGCCGGTGAAGATCTATCACCTCGGCACCCTCCACGGCCCTGAACTCGGGCTCCAGCGCTCCACCAGGGTACAATGGAGCCACTATCGGGTGAAACCTGGTCTTGTCGAGCCCCCTCACCAGCTCGAGGAGCTGTTGCTCCGCTCCCCCTATCTTGAGCTCGTTGACCGGGTACAGTATCGTGTACACCCTTACCTCCCAGCTTGCTGAGTCATGTTACGTCGAACCATGTAGGCCCCATACAATCTATAGAGCTTGTCTGCCCTTCCCAGGCGCGCCAGCACCACAGAGAAGCCGGCATATATCCAGAGCACAGAGCTGCTGTCCATGTAGTTGTGGTAGGCCGAGTTGACGGCGTAAAGCACCACACCAGCGATGCAGCCCGCAGCCAACCCCCGCAGGAAGGCATCCGAGTGATCGAGAGCGGACATGTAGTTCCTGATCATACCCCAGAAGAGCGCCAGGTAAGCCAGGAGGGCGAAGATCCCCCAGGAGGTCCATACGCTCAAGAAGTCGTTGTGGGGCCTCTCCTTGCCCACAGCGCTGGCGCCTCCAGCCGTGTCCTGGCTAGTATTGAGCTCGTCCACGTACTGTGCCGAGACCTCCTCGAAATGCTCATGACCTATACCGAGTATGGGGTGATCCATAGCTATGGCAAACCCCACATCCCACAGCGCCTGGTGAGAAGCAGCGCTGCGGTCGTCCTGTGCGGTCTTGTAGTAGCGGGACCCTATAAGGCCGGTACCCTTGAGGAGCTGAAAGGCGATCACCCCCAACACCACCAAACCTATGAGCACCCATCTGGTCCTACCGCGCATACACAGCGCAAGCACCGCCATAGCAGGCGCGAGCGCAAAGAACGCCGAGCGGGTGTAAGAGAAGTTCAGCCCACCAAGCATCAAAGCCATCGCCAACAAGGCTAGGATCCTCCGCATGCCTGGCTTGATAGCGCCCGAGAAGAACACTCCCACCAGCGGCATGATGACGAATGCCACCTGGTTGGCCAGGATCACCGGGCTGGTGCTGAAGCCCACCGACCGTCCCTTCCAGTCCTTCACAGTGGCCGCGTTGCCCGCGCCATATAGAGCTATGCTGGGGGCATAGTGCTGCAGGATGGAAGACAGCGACACCACCACGCCTATAAGTGCCAGCGCTAAGGCCAGCTTCTTCACATCCCTCACGGTAGCCACGACCGCGATGATCAGCACCATCGCCAGCAGCTGGGTGGTCTGATAGCGCGCGTACTTGATCACGTAATCCGATGTCGAGTATAGGGAGTTGACGGCGGTAGCGATCACCAGCAGCAATATAGCCGGGAGCAACACCCTCCTGCATAGGGGATCCGAGAGGGTTACCCGTCTAAGTAGAGGTAGCGACACAAGAAACCCCAGCAGCACGACGAGCAGCCTGAGGCTCATCCCCAGCTCACCCACGTAGTAAGTGGACAGGGTCATCTCGGTGAGCAACACAGGCATTGCAGCCCAGGCAGCGGAGTTGGCCACCAACAGGATAGAGGCCAGGCACAGGCCGAGGACTATGCTGCCTTGTTGCCTGCCGGGCACGGGGAGGACCATGCTCACGACCATCGCCAGGCCGATCACCAGCAGCAAGAGCAGCCTGAGATCTACCTTCGAGCCTTGTTGCCTACGAAAGGCGTCCGTGGCAACGGTCATTGCTGGCCCTCTGCTTTCACCTTGGGATTGCCGTCCAGTGCCTCGCGAGGCACTCCCGCCCGTTCTAGCGCTCTTAGGATCCTATCAAGGTCTTCATCCTCCTCACCCACCTCTAACTTGCGCCTGCGCCGTCTTCGGATGCTATCTATCAGGAACGCCAGGCCGGCCATCACGATCACGCCTCCTGCCACTCCCATCAACAGCATTTTCTTCTTGCTCGCGGCTACGATGGGCACCGAAGCTCCCCCATACTGCACCAGCGGGGACACCGCGTTATGCGCGTCCAGCTGCATCTGAGCGTACTGGTTAGTAAGGCTCTGCAGCTGCTGGCTGTAGGCATCTGCCAACGCCGCAGATACCGTGGGGTCCGTGTTAGTAGGCAACTGCTGGATCTGAGCTTGTACCTTGGACAGCTCGGAGTTCATGTTATCTATGTTCTTTTGGATGTTTGTGATCTGCTGGATCAGAGTCTGCTGCCATTGACTCCTTAGCTGCTGCAGGGTGGTATCCGCCTGTGCCGACGAGGGGTTGTTCCTGTCGGCTTCGCGCTGCCGCTGCAGCTCCTCCTGGTAGGACATCTGTAGCTGGAGCAGCCTGCTCTGCGCGTCGGCGATCTGCTGTTGCAGGTCCTGCTCCTTGCGCTGGAGCTGCGCGGAGACCAGCTTGTCACGGGTGAAGTTTATCTGGCCCTGCAGCTGCTGCATGCGCGCATCCAGGTTCTGCTTGGCGCGGTCGTTCACCACACGCACGGCCACCGCCCCAAAAGAGCTAGCGATAGCCTTGGCGCGCGCGGGATCGGGATCGCTGACCGTGATGCGGATGAGGCTAGAGTTACGTACTGCCGACACGTCTATCTTGCCGTTCTGGACGTACACCTGCAGCTGAGCTTGAGATAGAGGGATATGCTGTGACTGCAGGTTCTTGCTGACCTGCTCCAGGATGTATGGCGCCGACAGCTCAGCAGCGAAGTTCTGTGCAGCCTCCTGCGATTGTCCCACGTTGCTGGTGAGGGTGGTTCCGGTCTGCTGGACCTGTATGTACACCGAGCTCTTGTAGGGCACCGGGCCGTACCGCAGGTAGGCGAAGGCGGCAAGCCCGCCGATAATGGCGCCTATCAGGAGCAGCCACCACCACCTGGTGGCGAAATCCACGTAAGGGTCCTTCCCCTCGTGAGCAGTGGGCGGGAAGGGCATGTGATCGTACGAATAGGGAACACTAGACAACTCTGTTTACCTCCTTAGCCAATACCCTGCGTAGGCAGTCCGCCACGTAGGCCACCTGCATGCTGGTCATCTCTGGGAACATAGGAAGAGATAGGATCCTGTTGGCCAGGCGCTCCGTGATTGCCAGATCGCAAGAGATCCTACCCACGCCCCTGGCGGCCTGCTGCATGTGCACGGGTACAGGGTAGTGTATGCCCGTAGCGATGCCTCGACGGGCCAGGGATTCCCTGACTCGATCGCGATCGTTCATCTGCACCACATATAGGTGCCACACGTGTTCCACCCCAGGACGCACTGATGGCAGCTCCACCGGCAGGTCACTCAACAACTCGGCGTACTCCTCGGCATGCCTACGCCTCAGGGCGTTCCACTCGTCCAGGTATCGCAGCTTGACCCTCAAGACCGCTGCCTGGACCTCATCCAGTCTGGAGTTCACCCCCATCTCGACGTGCTCATACTTGCGCAATGAGCCATGGTCCCGCAGCCTGCGCACGCACTCAGCGATGGCGTTAGAGTTGGTAGTGACGGCTCCGGCATCCCCGTACGCCCCAAGGTTCTTGCCCATGTAGAAGCTGAAGGCCGCAGCATCGCCGAAGCTGCCCACCTTGCGCCCCCTGATGTTGGCGCCATGGGCCTGGCAGGCATCCTCGACAACAGCTAGCCCGTACCTGTGAGCTATAGGCATGATCTCATCCATGTCGGCTGGTTGGCCGTAGAGGTGGACGGGCAATATGGCACGCGTCCTGGAGGTGATAGCAGCCTCGAGCCTAGACGGATCCATAGTATACGTAGCGGGATCGACGTCTACGAACACCGGTGTAGCACCCACGTTGACTATAGCCTCGATGGTAGCTATGAAGGTGTGAGACACGGTTATGACCTCGTCCCCCGGGCCCACACCGCACGCCCTCAGCGCCAGGTAGAGGGCATCGGTGCCGTTGGCCACGCCAACAGCGTGCCTTACGTCGCAGTAGTCTGCGAACTCCTGCTCGAAGGCTTGCACGTTCGGGCCCAGCAAGAGCTCCATGCTCTCGAGCGTGTTGCTAATCGCCTCCAACACCTCTTCTCGTATAGACCTGTATTGAGCTCGTAGATCCACGAACGGTACCTGTATCACTGTGTCAAGCTCCATGTAAATTCCTTCCTTTCTGTCTAGCCCTCTAGGCTCCTCAGGCAGCCCTCAATGATGTCCTCAAGCTGCGGCACGACCCGCGCCTCCAGAGGGCCGGCAGATGGTATGGGGCTATCTTTAGCAGCCACCCTAACCATCTTGCCGGCGACGGAAGACGCTTCCGCCAGGCGAGAGCACACCTCAGCGCCTATGCCGCCGGTGCCCTCTTCCACACACACCAGCCGGTGGGTGCGCCCAAAGGAGCTTGCCAAGGTGGTGATGTCCATTGGCTTGAGGGTGCGCAGGTCTATCACCTCGCAACTCACCCCTTCCGGCTCCAAGATAGATGCCGCCTCCAAGGCCATGTCTACCATCCGGCCGTAGGTAACTACAGTGATATCCTGCCCTCGCCTTACTATCTTGGCTCGCCCCAGGGGCACTGGGGGGATATCCTCGGGCACCGGCCCCTTCTTGGGATAGAGCAGCTTGTTCTCTATGAAGATCACCGGATTGGGATCCCATATAGCACTGCGCAGCAGCCCTCCCGCATCCGCGGGGTCACTTGGCGCCACGACTTTTAGCCCCGGCACCTGGATGAGCCAGGATTCCAAGCTCTGCGAGTGGCTGGCACCATAGCCCCGGCCGGCTCCGGCCGGGGTGCGCACCACTATGGGGACGGAGTACTGGCCGTTGTACATGTAGTGGATCTTGGCGGCGTGGTTGACGATCTGATCCATCGCCAGGGTGATGAAGTCCATGAACATGATCTCCACGACCGGACGCAGGCCCGTCATGGCGGCCCCCACCCCCACGCCCACGTAGGAGTTCTCGGATATCGGCGTGCGGATCACCCGCTCCGGACCGAACCTCTCCAGTAGGTCACCGACCACTCCAAAGGCCCCACCGTTGGCAAAATCCTCCCCGATGAGGACGACGGAATCATCGGCCTCCATCTCGCTACGCAGCGCCTCATAAAGGGCATCTTTGTAGGACATCTCTATGTTGACCTGCGCTACCATCTGGCAGCTCCGACGATCATCTCTGTGCCACGACGATGCCTTCTGGGAATACGCTCCTGAGCGTACACGCCGCTCAGGGCCTCCTCTTCTGCATAGCGCGCCGACAGGGCCATCTCCACCGCGCGATCCATCTCCTGCTGTACCTCCTGTTCGATATCCATCAGCAGCTCCTCGGACACGCCCAAGCTCACAAGCTCCCGCCTGAGGTTAGCTATGGGATCTCGGCGCTGCCACTCCTCTATCTCCTCTTTCGACCGGTATCTTGTGCCGTTATCGCTCTTAGAGTGGCCACAGAAGCGATAGGTCTTGACCTCAAGGAGGGTGGGGCCTCCACCGGAGCGTGCGCGGTTGATCGCCACAGCTGCCACGTCTCTCACCTGCCGGACGTCCATGCCGTCGGCGGTAACGCCGGGTATGTCGTAGGCGGCAGCCCTCTGGGCTATGTCTCGGACGCTGGTAACGTCGCAGGTGGGCGTGAACATAGCGTAGCCGTTGTTCTCGCAGACGTAGACTATCGGGAGTTTCCACACCGAGGCCATGTTGAGCGACTCGTGGAAGGTGCCCTGGTTGGCCGCGCCGTCGCCAAAGAAGCACAGCACCACCTGCCCGGTACGCCTGTACTTGGCGGTGAGGGCCGCGCCCGTCGCCACGGGGATACCCCCGCCGGTTATACCGTTGGTGCCCAGGAAGTTGATCTCCCTGACGGCTATATGCTGGGAGCCGCCCTTGCCACGGCAGAAGCCCGTTTCCCGGCCGCAGATCTCGGCGATTAGCCTGGCGGGATCTGCGCCCTTGGCTATGAGGTGGCCGTGGCCCCGGTGGGTGCTCACCACGTAGTCCTCGGGCCTGGAGGCCGCGATCACGCCCACGGCGCTGGCCTCCTGCCCGATCGAGAGGTGGGCCGTGCCCATGGTCAGGCCGCGGGTGAACAGCCAGCCGATCTTCTCCTCACAGCGCCTTATGCGCAGCATCTGCCGGTAGTAGCCAATCAGTTCCTCTGTCATCATGCCTCTCCTCTTCGGCTCTCGCCTATCACTTTGGCTGGCACGCCGCTGACGACGACGTCGTCCGGCACGTCGTTCATGACCGCCGCTCCTGGGGCTATGATCACGTTGCGCCCCACGTTGACGGTGGAGTTGATGGCAGCACCAACCCCCACGAGTACGTTCTCCTTCAGGGAGACCACTCCAGAGAGCACGCACCCGGGGGACAGGTGCGAGAAATCCCCCAGGTAGCAGTCGTGGGCCACCACGGCACCCACGTCGACTATCACGCCTTCACCTATGGTCGTGCCAGGCCCAACGACGGCACCGGCCTCCACCAGCGCGCCATCGCCGATGGTCACGTCCATGCCGACGATCGCCCTGGGATCCACCAGTGGGATGATCCGCAGGCCTATCTCCTGGGATATACGGCGGTGGACCTTACGCCTTACCTCGGAATGGAAGGACAGCGCCACGCCGTCTATCTCACCAGCGCGGGCCATGCGCGCCAGCTCATCGAACCCCCCGAGCACCCTGTAGCCCCCAGCTTCTCCGCCCCGCATCGAGGGGTTGTCGTCTATGAGCCCCACGACCTCGATGGTATCCAGGTGGCGGGTGACCTCGAGCAGCTGCTTGGCTCCGAGACCAGCACCGTAGATCACGATCCTGGTGCGAGCCGGCTCGCTCTGCGCAGATGGTAGGGCGCCCTTCTGCCTGAGCCTCTCTCGGATGGCGCGGGGATCCAGCTTGCGCGGGGATTCCGCCTGCTCTGGGATTGACTCCTGGGGCTTATGGTGCCAGGACTCATAGACCTGTTCCACATGCTCACCGGCTCCCTGCGGAGATATGGTGGCACGCGTGAGGATCTCGGATATATCCTCGTCGGGGGCGGCTATCACGGCGACTACCTGGTTGACATCCGCGTGCTCGCCTTCGGGAACGAGGATCTTGCGCAGCAAACCAGCGGCCTCGGCCTCCAGCTCTACGTTGACCTTATCGGTCTCGATCTCGGCCAGGGCTTCACCTGTAACTACGTGATCACCTTCATGCTTGAGCCAGCGCAGTATCTTGGCCGACTCCATGTTCATTCCTAGCTTGGGCAGTATCACCTCAGTGGCCATGAGCCATCCCCGATATGAGCATTTGGTTTCGGCCATCGCTATGCACCGAGGGCTCGTGCTTCACGGTGCCCATAAGGGGCTTCCTGACGCCTCCCTCGTGCAGAGAGCTATCGGCCAGCTCTAGAATGCGCACCACCTGCAGCCCAGCCCTGCCATCGGTGAGGGGGTTAGTGCCGTGCTGGATACACTCCACGAAGTGCTCGCACTGAACCGCTAGCGGCTCTCTGAAGGGCACATAGGGAATGTGGACACCTCCATAGCGGTACTCCAGATGGAACTCGCTGAACTTATCCGTTACGTAGGTGCGATCGACTCCCTTGTCATAGATGCGTATCTTCTCCACATCGGCCACGTCGTTGCACACAACCATCTTCTTGCTGCCCACAACCGTGACGCGCCTCACCTTGCAAGGGTCCAACCAGCTTAGGTGTACGTGGGCTAATATGTTGTAGGGGAAAGCGAACTCCATGTACACCACATCGTGGACTCCCGGACGCACGTGCGCGCTGCCATGAGCGCTGACCGATATAGGCTCCGTGCCGAGGATGTACCTGAGGATGGATACATCGTGGGGAGCCAGATCCCACAGCACGTTGATGTCGGCCTGGAACAGGCCCAGGTTGAGCCTAGCCGAATCGACATAGTAGATCTCCCCCAGCTCGCCGCTGGCTATGATATCTCTTAGAGCCTGTATGGCCGCGTTGTAGATGAACGTATGCCCCACCATCAGCACCAGTCCCAGCCTATCCGCCAGGGCAACTAGCTCCTGGGCATGCTCCGTTTTGTCGGTGAGGGGCTTCTCCACCATGACGTGCTTGCCGGCAAGCAGTGATTGCTTGGCCAGCTTGTAGTGCGTGCGTATCGGCGTGGCGATCACCACGGCCTCTACGTCCGAGGCGAGCATCTCCTCCACGCTGGTAGTGACGTGGATGCTGGGGTAATCCCTCCGGACCTTGGCCAACTTGGCCTCGTCGAGATCCACCACCCAATCCAGCCTGGCATTGCTCATCTCAGAGAAGTTCCTCACCAGCTTCGGACCCCAGTAGCCGAAGCCCACAACTCCAACTTTCAACTCTCCCCTCATAACATCTCTCCCTTTCTATAGATCCTCGCTATCTGCAATCTCTGGCCAACAACACCACCGGCAGAGTCATGAGCAGTATCCACAGGTCTAGCATCAACCCGCGTCTGCGTACGTACTCCAGGTCCAGCGCCACCATCTGCTCGAAGGTCGTCCTGTTGCGGCCCTTCACCTGCCACAGGCCCGTTATGCCAGGCTTGACCAACAGTCGCTGCATATGTTCCGGCTTATAGTGCTCCACCTCGTAGGGGATAGGCGGCCTGGGCCCCACTAAGCTCATCTCTCCTCGCAGCACATTCCAGAGCTGTGGTAGCTCGTCGAGGCTGGTGCGCCGCAACCACCGACCGACCCGAGTCACCCTGGGATCTTGAGGTAACTTATAGAGGCCATCCTCTCCACGCAGGTGAGCATCGTTCTCGGCCTTCATCAGGGCCAGCACGTACTGCTTGTGCAGCGATTGATCGGCATCAGCGTACATGGTGCGGAACTTCAGGCAGGTGAAGAGCTTGCCCCCCTGGCCAACGCGCTGTTGACGAAATATCACCGGGCCAGGAGAATCGAGCTTGATGAGGATGGCACAGGCCAACATCACTGGCGATAGCAGCAAGAGCATAAGGATAGCCCCTGTTACATCCAACACACGCTTGCAGGCAGCATACATCCCCGCAGGATTGACATCGATCTCTTGTATCTGTAGCTCCAGTGCTTCCTGCATGTTGATTCTCCTGGGAAAGCCCAAGTGCTGCGGGCTTGATAGTAACTGATCAAGATCTTAGCCTTGGGAAGTGAAGCCTCTATTGCGAGAAGGTTACGAAGATGTTGAGTTAGCCACCACAGATGAGTCTTATCAATGCAACAGCATCGCGTAGGTCGCTGTACTGCAGGCGGTAGCAATCGACCCCTCTTAGAAGCTCGACGGTGGCGGACACGCCCCTCTCTCCTAAGGCCCTGACGGTGAAGGATTGCGCAAGCAACAGAGCTATCACCTCACTCCTGCTGACGCTCTCGAGCGCGGGCCTTAAGCCTGGCGTGTACTGAGGCACCACCAGAGAGGTCACCCTGACAGGAGAGGAAGCCCACGCCTCAGTAGGTACCGAGATGTAGCTCACCTTCCTCCCCAGAAACTCAGCGGAAGTGACGGCAGCATCTACCCATGGTAGATATGGCCTAAGGATTTCCAAGGTATCACCCTTGATGCAAGGATTGCGGGGGAAAGGGGAAAGCTCCAGGGTATGGGGATCAATGCAAGCCAACTCGTCGGAGCACAACAGAAACCCTTCCCCGAGCAGGGCCAAGGTCAAAGTGCTCTTGCCGCTACCCGAAACGGCTGGCAGAAGCAGGCCTGTACCGGCCTTGGAAAGAGCCCCCGCGTGGAGCAGGAGCCAGTCGTGGCTCAAATGCTCCACAGCGTCGTTGATCACATGCCATTCGAGGAAAGCCAACAGCTCCCCCTCGGATACAGCCTGTAACAGATACCCCTCCCTGAGCAGCTGGCAATAGCCGCTAGAGGCATCTCTCCTCACCTCATAGGTTGTCGTCTGGCCATCGCCTGCGACCTCGGCATCTAAGGCCAGGGGTAACACGCCGTGCAATCCCGCAAGCAGCTCTCGAGAGCCGCATATCCTTGCGTGAAAGCCGTGGGCGCTATATTGAGCGTCCAGGACGCTCGGAGCTTCGGCGCTAAGGGGCATGATAACTACCCTCTAGGACCAGCCCGGCATCTGCCAGGGATTCGGCTAGCTCCAGCACATCGCGCAGTGCGTCCTGCAGGTCAACGCCGTACTCCTCGGACAACATCAGCGCGATCATATAAAGCGGCCTTTGGCCGTCCAGCAGGGACCAAACGCGCGAGGCGGTAGCGTTGAGGACGAACGCCTGGTCGCTGCCCGGCGGATAAAGCACCAGATCGTCATCCAAATCGTGTGCTGACACGCCCTCTCGGCGCGTCAGCACTGTGTCCGGATTCATGGCTAACATTCTACTGTAAGGCATGTCTGCGTATCCCTACCGCCGGGGAAGTTGTGGTGCTCACCATATTGGACCACTATGTGCACCTTGTACTTGTTCTTGGGCTTGATGTGCGAATCGGAGATCGACAAGGTGAAGCAAGTAGTCGCACCCTGAGGCCCAGGTATAGTAGTACCTACGACTAACGGGTTATTACCTCCGGTGGTGCCGGTAAGGGTAACTACGCTGTTGTTGGGCTCGCCACAGGACCCAAAACCACCCTTCTTGGGCTTCTCCTCCACGTACACCGTAACGCCCTTGATCTTGCAGGACCCGCCATCGTCGCTGTCATTGGTCACACATACGCTGCCGGTTATACTCCCATTAGAGCATGTAGCATCGGCGCTGAGCGACAGGCTGCACGCATTGCCTGGCGACGGGCTTGGGCTTGTAGAAGGTGATGGACTTGGCGACGGGCTAGCAGACGGCGAGGGAGAGGGAGACCCACCCGGGCTGGGCGAAGGTGAAGGACTAGCGCTCGGCGACGGACTCGGGCTTGGTGGTGCCGATGGACTGGGAAATGGCCCGGGAGATTGCGACGGACTCGGTGACGGACTCATCGAGGGCGAGGGCGTCGGAGACCCGCTCGGACTAGGACTTGGGCTTGCCGACGGACTCGGTGATGGCGGCGCCGATCCGCTGGGAGAAGGACTCGGCAGCGGCGATACCGCCAAGGCCGTGGGCAGCTTCACCCCTTTGACCGTGGGCTTTATGTAAGCTCCAGCAGTTACCACGCCAGCGGCCGCGGCGGCCCCACGCAGGAACTTGCGGCGAGTTATGTTGAATCTTTCCTGATCGCGGTCTTCGTGCATGAGTAACCTCCTTGTCTTTTACTTTTGGCTAGAGGCTATATTAGAACTTACGTAACCTCTACATGTTTACTCACCGTTGAGGTTTTGTTGAGAAATCTCATCTCCATGCATTTCCTCTTGGCCGTTGACCTCATCTGAGCGACGTCGGAGCAACAGATCCACCCCCTTGCCCACGACTACCGCGTAGTAGATCAGAGAGGGCAAGCCCCAAATACCACCCCCACCGCCCGTGTTAGGCATCCTCGGGATGATCGGCGAGGGGCTGGGAGAGGGTAGCGGCGATGGTACACCACCTCCACCACCAGGTGACGGGCTGGGCGAGGCCCCAGGACCGCCGGGAGATGGACTAGGCGATGGACTTGGCATAGGTGATGGCCCACCCCCAGGACTGGGCGAGGGCAACGGCGATGGAGTAGGTGAGACGGAAGGACTTGGGGACGGGCTCACCGACGGACTAGGACTTGGACTCGGCGAGGGTCCCACCGATGGACTAGGTGAGGGTGAGGGACCTCCAGAGGGGCTCGGAGATGGCCTCGGAGAAGGCGACGGGCTTGGGCTTGTAGAAGGTGATGGACTTGGGGACGGGCTAGCAGACGGCGAGGGAGAGGGAGACCCACCCGGACTGGGCGATGGTGATGGGCTGGGACTCGCCGAGGGACTAGGTGACGGACTGGGCGAAGGCGATGGACTAGGCGATGGGCTAGCCGAGGGTGAGGGCGACGGCGACCCACTTGGACTGGGTGAGGGTGACGCCGATGGACTGGGCGATGGTGGTGTCGACCCGCTAGGGGATGGACTTGGCAGCGGCGATACCGCTAAAGCCCCGGGCATGTGGATACGATGCATCGTGGGCTTGATGTACGCCCCAGCCATTGCCGCCCCGGTCGCCGTCGCGGCCCCGCGCAGGAAACGCCTGCGGCTCAGTCCCAACACCTTGTTCTCTTGACTGTTATCCATGTACCTTCTCCAATAGCTTATTTCAGCTGTTGCGTTCATGATAACGCCTGCGGTCCTTAGGCGGGTTTATTCCGGGTTGATGTTTCGTTGAGATTCTCCTTCGTGCAACAGCTGAGACCACAGAATGACCACCTGCTCCTTAGGTTCGGTCTTTGGACTATAATGCCCTCGCGGGGAGTCAAGGCTCCCACGCATCTTGCGGAGGTGAGGGCATGTCCCCAAGAGGGACCCGCTTGGTAGCTGGCTGTGGCAGCCTCTACGCCCTGCTACTGCTTGTAGGGGGCATCCTGGAGCGTGCCGGTTCCCGACAGGAGCCCTCGCTGCAAGCTACGGCCGTACAGATAGCCTTCTTCTATGCTAGCCTCGGCAAGATAAGCAGCATCGGGAGCTACCTCTCTCTGGTAGGCTACCTGCTCTTCCCGCCCTTTCTGGCCGGGCTCTGGCATGCTTGTAGTCCCCACAAGGAGGAAAACAGACCCCTGCTGTGGGCGGGGATAGCGAGCGCGCTGTTGGCCACTTGCGTCCATCTGGTGGGCGAGTGCAGCTGGATGACGGCCGCCGCAGTGGCACGCTCGGAGGGCGGCATCCAGGTAGAGGTAGCGCGCACGCTCCTGTGGGGAGCGTACATGCTGTGGGCAACTAGCTGGCCGTTGTATGGGCTCTTTGTCGGCACGTTGTCCCTCCAGCTGCTGAGGGGAAACGGCCTATCGCGCCTGCTGGGGGCATTGGGAGGGATCCTTGCCGTTCTCCTAATGGCCTCAAGGCTGACATTTCCTTCCAAGGTAGGGGTGTTGGTCTTCGACCTCTACCTCGGATGGGTGGCCGTTCTTGGCGTGGCGATCTGCCTGGGCAGCATCCCTAGGCCGGCTGGGACGGAGGGCGCTGTAGAGTAGGTACCCAGCCACTGCTATCAGCTCGCACGACACCACGTCCAGCTCGGTCAAGCCGTGGGCGGGCGAGAACGAGAACAGCAGCCTGCCCTCAGCATACTGGGGGAGGATGTGTCCTGGGCCGGAGATTCCCACGAGGGCAAGCAGGAGCAGCACGCAGGCAACAGCTATCCTTGCCAATCGCACCCTCTGGCTCATCGGCCTCCTTGCCTTGCAACTACATACTGGCATAGGTCTCGCCACATGCGTCTGTAAGCCCTCTCCAGCTCTCTAGTGAAGGCTTCGTGATCGGCCAAACCGCTGAGCTCCAGCCTCGATCGCAGATCCGCTCTCAGGCGCAATAGGGAGGCTGGATCGCCCGCAAGCCTCAGGGCTGTATCTACGTACTCCTCAGAGGATCCCGCCACAAGCTCTTGCAGTCCGGCCCACCTTAGAAGGGCGGAAGTAGTACGACCCACCACATCCTCGCCCTCCAGCGTGACGACCGGCACACCCATCCAGAGCGCCTCGATACTCGTGGTACATCCCCCATATGGGAAGGTGTCCAGAGCGATGTCGATCCTGCTGTAGGCAGTGAGCAACTTTGGCCTCGGCATCGGGCCAAGCAGCTCCATGCGCTCAGGCGCCACGCCACGACTTTCCAGAGCCCTCACGATGCGAGACCTGATCATTGGATCCTGTAAGCCGTTGGCTATCAGGCGTAGGCGAGCGCGGGGGAGGGCGAGCATGATCCTAGCCCAGAGGTCGAGCACCTCTGGGCCGATCTTAGATAGCCTGTTGAAGCAGCCGAGTGCGGGGAATCCTCTTCCTGATGGATCAGCGGGCGCACCTCTCGGGAGATCTAGGGGAGGTCTGCAGGGCAGGTAGAAGCGCGAGAGCCTAAATAATCTTTCCGTATAGAGCTCGTCGCTACCTGGAGGGCACAGATGCTCGTCGGCTATCAGGTAGTCCATGGCCCTCATGCCCGTGGTGCCACAGGCTCCCAGCCAGGTCACCTGCACCGGAGCCGGCCTACGGGCGAAGGCGAGGAGGCGGTGTGCCCCCAGGTGCCAGCTGAGGTCGACCAGGATGTCGATGCTATCACGCCGAACGAGCTCGCAGAGCTCGCGGTCCGTCAGGGACCACACATCTCGCCATCGATCAGATAGCGCCCGCAGCCTGTCCGTGAGAGCATCCGACCGGGGATCGTTGCTGTAGCAATACACCTCGTAGCCCGCACGATCGTGCGCTTCGATCACCGGCTCGAGGAAGTAACCAACCGGATGGCAGCGCAACTCACCCGACACATACCCTACGCGCAGCCTTCTGTGGGGGTCGGGGTCGACGGGTGTAGCGGGGGCGGGAGTAAGGGGATCGGCGTACCTGCGGGCCCAGCCGAGAACCTGGATGTAGCGGGACCGAGGATCGCAGAGCGCGCTGTAGTGGAGGGCTACATACAGCCCACTGTGTGCCCTGTGGTAGTTGGGGCTCAGCTCGAGCGCGCGGCGTAAGCTGGTTATCCCCTGCTCTACCTGTCCCGAGGCGACGAGCACGTTGCCCAAGTTGTAATGATAGCTGGGATCGCCTGGATTCAGGGCGGCGGCTCTCCCCAGGAGGGTAGCGGCCAACCCGTAATTGCCGCACTCACCGTGCAACAGCCCGAGCAGGTGCAGGGCCTCGGAGTTGTCCGGGTCGATCTGCAGCACGCGCCAGCAGGCCCGCTCGGCCCCGGAGATATCCCCTGACCGCTGCATCTGCCGGGCATGCGAGAGCAGGTC
The DNA here is from genome assembly GCF_059335935.1 of Thermobaculum sp. T2p. NCBI lineage: Bacteria > Bacillati > Chloroflexota > Chloroflexia > Thermobaculales (SeqCode) > Thermobaculaceae (SeqCode) > Thermobaculum (SeqCode) > Thermobaculum sp. T2p. The sequence continues at coordinate 11,005 of NZ_JANZYQ010000003.1, read as the reverse complement.
TTTGATCGTAGCTGCTTCCCGGGTCATCATCCGTGGCCTCGGGCTCAAGTCAGCGCAGCGGGCAGACGCTGCCCACCCGCTCCCCCATGCGGGGTGAACTGCAGGTCGAACAGCTCGCGGTAGAGACCTCCCTGCTCGAGCAGCTCGTGATGGGTGCCCTGCTCTACGATGCGCCCTCCCTCCATCACGAGGATCCTGTCCGCGCGCTGGACCGTCGCCAGGCGGTGAGCTATCACGAACGAGGTGCACCCACGCATCAGGTTCTCTAAGGCTCCCTGCAGAAGATGTTCCGAGCGGGCATCGAGCGCCGATGTGGGCTCGTCTAGGATCAAGATGGTGGGCGCCCGCAACAAGGCGCGAGCTATGGCCAGCCGCTGCTTCTGCCCCTCGGAGAACCTTACTCCCCTCTCGCCCACCAACGTGTCGAGCCCTTCTGGGAGGCTCTGGATGAACTCCCAGGCGTTAGCCGCCCTCGCTGCAGCGATTATCTCCTCTTCCGTGGCTCCCTCACGCCCAAAGGCTATGTTCTCGCGCACCGTCGTGGCAAAGAGAAAGGTATCCTGGAAGACTATCGCTATTCGGGAGCGCAGATCGTCCAGCGGGATCTCTCGGATATCGCGTCCGTCGATCAGGATGCGCCCTGCCTGTGGATCGTAGAAGCGTGCCAGTAGGCTCACCAGCGTGCTCTTGCCGGCACCGCTGGGGCCGACCAGCGCAACCATCTCTCCGGCCTTGGCGGAGAAGGAGATCTGGTGGAGCACCTCTTGCCCTCCCGGGTAGGCAAAGCTCACCCCCTCGAAGGTGACGTCCCCCACTATCTCACGGCTGACCAGACTCCTGATAGGCAGATCCTGCACATGGGGCTCGCGATCCAGGAAGGCGTAGATGCGGTCGGCCGATCCCAGGCCCTTCTGGACGCTGCTTGCTAGGCCTACCAGCTGCCCGGCTGGCTGGAAGACGTAGGAGAACAACGTACGGATCGCTACGAGCGTACCGATGGTAGTCTGGTCGTGCAGCACTAGGTACCCCCCATAACCCACTATCACGAGGGAAACGGTGAGCGAGAAGATGCTCTGCCCAGCACCGATGGCTGTATCTATGTATGCCACGCGCATGCGCAGCCGCAGCAGCTCCTGCAGGGTGCGGCCGAAGAGCGCTCGCTGAAACTCCCCCCTGCCGAAGGCCACCACCTCACGTAGCCCCGCCAAGTTCTCCTGCAGGCGCTCGGTAAGCTCCGCAGCCTTCTCCTGGGCACGCCTTGCAGCCGGACGTAACGGACGCGTCACCACGGCAGCGATCACGGCAACGATCGGGGGCACCACCCCGGCAGCCAGGGAAAGCTGCCAGTTGAGACGAAACATCACCACCACCCCCACGACTATCGCGACCAAGCTAGATACCCCGCCCAGCAGGGTGTTACTGAAGAGGGAGGCGAGCGTTGGGGTATCGTTGACGAACAACCCCATCGTGCGGCCGGTATGCTCCCGACGGGCGAACGCTAGGGAAAGCCTCTGGCACTGGGCCAGAAGTCTCTGCCTAAGATCCATGCTCAGCCTCTCGTTCAGATAAGTCTGCAAAGGCCCAGCGACGAGCCCGATGACCGAGGTGAGCAGCCATAGCAGTGCGTATAGGGCGAGGGTTCCTGGTAACAGGTCCATCCTGCGTGCTAGGAGCACGCCATCGATCAGGCGCTTCTCGACCACGGGTATGGCTATGGCCAGCAGCGGGGTGCACATAGATAGCACCAACAAGGGTAGCCATACCCTCCAAAGGCTTCTGTTGTCCAACAAATACCTAAGTAGATGTCTCATCTCGCTCCTGCACGACTTATCTTGGTCTAAGCAAACGATCAGGATCACGGGTCGGGGAGGCAAAATCCCTCCCCCTAACCGTACGCACCGATCCAGATCCACAGGCTCTATACCGACCCTGTAAGGCAAACAAAGGGGTTGGAGTTGCCGCTACTTCCTGGCCCCTCCTCGGGCAGAGAGCAGTTATCGTTAGCTATCACCTGCCCTTTGACATTGTAATCAGGCAGGCTGCCATGCTGACCCAAGGTCAGCTCAGTGAGGCCTCCATACTCCAAAAGCTTGGGCGCTGTGTACTGCTTCATCATCTTCTTCACCTCCCCTTGGGCGTATATTTTGAGGATCGACCGTCCCCCTTCGATCCACATATGTGAGGCGGTCACGCCGATTCCCTGGATGCGTACAGGAGACTTAGCAACGCTTATCTCGGCGTTTCACGTTGGGACCATCATGCACAACTTGCTTTGGTCTGAGATGGCACCACATCATGAGGATAACATCCAGAGATCGGCTACAAGTAAGGATGAGATTGAGTTTAGGTTGAGGAAACCAAGGATGTCCGATACCCAGACCACGAACACACAGGCCATCTGAGGGCATGGATCAGGGTTATGCGCGCAGCACCACTATCAAGCCAATCACAGGCATCCCTCCTTCCAGTCGCAGCTCACAATCAAACAACTCCACAAGGGATATGCCGGCCAGGCGAGATACATCTTGTACATACCCCTCACTGTGAGCATATCTTCCGGTAGGCAACAACAGGTAACCCTCGGTATCAGCGCGCTCAAGCGAAGCTACCATAATGCCGCCAGTGCGCAGTGCTCCTCTCGCGGCACATAGCAGGGGCAGCAGATCTCCAAAGTACACTAACACGTCGGCAGCCACGACGAGGTCATAAGCATCTTGGCTATTGGCGAGGCATTCGGTCAGCTCGGCTTGCACTAGCTCATCGTATAGACCTCTCTTTTGGGCCACTTGCAGCATGCCAGCCGAGAGATCAATTCCCACCAATCTATGGGCCAGCGGACGCAACAAAGGCCCACACAACCCAGTGCCGCAACCAGCATCCAGCACTTCCAAGCTACGAGCTCCCTCATCCAGATGCCGCTTTGCGGCCTCTACCACAAGCTCAGGAGCTCTGTATCGGAGGACGTTGCGCAGGTGAGCGTCAAAATCCTGAGCATATCTATCGAAGTAGCTTGAGATGTACTTCTCCGGAGCACGCTCGACCGCTCGACCCTCCAGGGAGGCAAGTGCGAACTCTACCTCGGGATCATCGGGATCGATCGCTGCTGCGGCCTGCAGGAGCCTTCGCGCCTCATCCAACCTATGCACGGCCACTAGTGCTAGGGCCAATCTTCGGTGAGCATCCCCATAGCTGCGGTCCAGCTCCAAAGCCTTAGAGAAGGCAATCCTGGCCTCGTCCACCTTTCCCAGGGCGCAAAGGGCGTTTGCGAGATGAAAGTAAGATCGTGCGTGTTCGAGATCTAACGATACCGCCAGCCTGCAGTGATGGACGGCTTCCTCGAACCGCCCTAGTTCCTGCAGCGCGGCACCCAATACGGCATGAGCCTCCACGTTATCTGGAGAGGTATCAAGTGCCCGTTCAAGAACATCCACCGCCTCTGGTACCTTCGCGGTACTGTAGAGCACCTGTCCCAAGGTGAGTAGGATATCGGGAGAAGATGGGGCAAAGGTCAGAGCTCGCCGGCACATAGCCTCCGACATCTCAAGTCGCCCGAGTCTGTACATGATGCGCCCCAACATATGCAACGCCTCCGCGCGATCCCCTCCCTCCAGCAGCAGGGCGCGACAGATCTGCTCGGCATCTTGATATCGGCCCGCATCGTACAGCCGCCTAGCCTCTTCCAGATCAACCGTCAACCTCTCGTGCTCGCTTGTCGATATCTGTGAGCGCTTAGAAGCCATCATCCACTCCACTGCTAGCCGTTACGCTCCGCTCATGCCACGGGGGAGGTACAGTGACGACCTGAGGACGAGGAAGATTCAGGGCTCGCAGCCAAGTCTCCAACCCAACTATGTACATCACATATAGGAAGTCGCGCCCGCGCTGTCCATGCCTTACCTCCTGTAACCTCTGCCAGAATTTCTCCTGGTCTATGTAGCCGCGCTCGGCGATCTCCGACCTCCCTCTTGGGCCAAAGGCCTGCTCGTAGAGGTGCCAATTTAGGTCCAGCTCCCGTTCAAAGGCCGCGGCAAAGTGGGTCTTGGATGTGCGGGTGCGGACGGTCTCAGGCATGATGCCCCTCATGGCCTCCCGCAGCACCCGCTTGGCACCGGCGTAGAAATCCTCCGTGTCCGGATGCGGCCTGTACTTGACCTCTGGCGGTATCGCCAACAAGTACTCGTGCAGCCTACGGTCGGCAAAGGGTTGAGCGATCTGTAACGACCACGGCGCCGGGTAGCACTCGAGGGGAGGGGGGTATAGCAGCTCATATTCCTGTTGTCTGGCAGGAGATGAGAACAGTCTATTACGCTCAGCACTAACTCTTCGACCTATCTCCATCGCTCCTAGCTCTCGTCTCAACTCCCTAGGCATCCAGTCGGGCAACAGCCTCTCGGGGGATCTGGGAGCGGCTCGCAACACGTGCTTGGCCATCAGCCAGCGCTGCAGCGCGATGGGCAGCAGAGGCACTCCGCAATCCCACAGCAGGGTATTGAGTAGAGGAGCACCCGACATCTTACGATAGGCTTGCAGGCGACGCAGCAGCTCCCTCCATCCACCGTGCCGAACGAGAGAGTCGAACACCAGCGGAGAGCCGGCAATGCATGCATCAGCCAGATCCCCTGTCAAGAGCACCTTCACACCTGCTGATTTGGCAGCACCCATGATGATATCCCACCCTTCGCTCATCCCCATATTGGGCGCAACCTGGAAACCCGCGGGCTCCAGTTGGAGTCTGCCAGCATAGCCACCGGGAGACAGGAAGTGAGCCTCGAAGCCGTACATATCCTGTATCTCGGCGATAAGTGGCCTCTCGTCGCACTCCAGCCCCTCGTACACTGTGCTAAAGGTAGCAAAGCCACCATCCTTAGCTCGACCGGTCCGATAGAGCAACTGGACCATACAGGCTATGGACGAGGAGTCGAGCCCTCCGCTGAGCAGCAACCCGACCTTGTGGGAGCTGCGAAGCCTGGCGCGCACACTTTCCGCGAATAGATCCAAGAAGTGTTCGGCGTAGTCGCTCTCCCGCCTGTAGCGGATCTCATGCGGAGGCCTAAGATCCCAGTATCTCTTGCTGCTTACATGCCCCTGTTCGACCACCAAAAGGCTTCCGGGCTCGACGGACCATATGCCCTCATAGTAGGTGGCAGCCTCCTGCTTCTCGCTGGAGAGCACGCTCGACGGTAGAAGAAACGTGTGAACCTTATCCGGATTAGGCAGCACGGGCACAAACGGGTCTTGCATCAGCTGATGCAGATCGGATGCTGCCACGAACTCTCTAGAGTTGGACCTGTAATATAGCTCACGACGGCCAGCGCTGTCTCGGGCGCACAGCAGTCGTTGCCTACGTGGGTCCCATATCATCAGGGCAAAATCCCCTAGCAGCATAGACACTGCTTGCTCCCCCCACTCTTCGTAGGCACGTAGGATGATGTGAGCATCGCTGGAGTTCCTAGATGTGCTGTGCCGTAGCCTACTTAACATTTCCTCACGGTTATCTATGCGTGCATCGGCCACGATAGCGCAGCCTGTAAGTGGGCTGACGAGAGGTTGGGTCTCATGTACCTCCTCTGGCGCGATGGCCATATGCAGGTATCCTAAGGCTACAGGCCCTAGGAACTCAGCATATCCGCCATCAGGACCTCTGTAGGCAGATGCCTCCAGCATTGCCCATAGAGCCTCAGGAGCAGGCGGACGGTCATCTAGTCGGAAGATGACAGCTATCCCGCTCACGGTGCGCCCCGCAGATCTCGTAAGATCTCCTCATACACGAGATCCTGGTATTCAAAGCCGTTGGGATAACTGAAGATCTTGATCGGCACCCGTCGCACCACCTCGGCGTACATCGGCAGCAGCCTGGCTGCTTCGTCGGGCTGCAACAACGCACGAAGGGCCGTGTGAGCGACCAAGGTAGCCACGGCAGCAGAGCCTTCCAGCAGAGTGAAGGTCACCTGACTGCTTTGCCAAAGTCTTGATTCATACCTATCTAGCAGGTACAAGGCCCTCAATGGTGCAGCTCTGTTCTGGAAGCCATCGTGTAGCTTAAGGTACTTCTTCTCGTAGTTGGGGATGAGGGTCTGCAAGCTACCAGCACAGCCGAGCATCTCGGCGGTGGAGGACCACAAGCGTACAATCGGCACGCCCGGCATTGCCATTACACCCCTTGGGGAGACCTGCAAAGGCAACGCATCATCTGTGAGTAGGGCATGACCTTTCGCCATGAAGTTGGCCAGCATAGTCGTCTTGCCCTGTCCCTTGTGGCCAAGAAACCCCACGGTACCTCTCTCGGTCATGATAGCACCGGCATGCAGTACTGGATGACCAGCTCTCTGGAGCGCAAATACACTTACCCATCCGAGGAGAACGTGGCCTAGTATCTCTTGTGGCAAGTCTCGTTTAGGATATACCTCTGCCAGTCGACCTCCGGAATGGATGCGAAAGCTGCCCACGGCATCTTGCCACAGCCAGAAGCCCTTGGGATCTCTATACAGGCGAACGGCCACTCGGCCTTCGTGGCAGGGAGCATAGCAGCGCAGTTCGGCAACCATGTTCCCAGATAGCGTCGGGGGCTCGCCCCGCACGTACCTGAACGTAAGGGAGGTACCTTCAGCGGCTTGCGTTACGGCATCTATGGGCAGAGGGATATCGCTGCGCACCACTACGCCGTAGATCGAGTAAAAAGCACCCTCAACACGGTGGTGATCACTAACGTTTAGCAGGTGTTCTGTGGAACCTATCAATTTTTATCTCCTACGAGAGCTGGCATCACCAGAGCTATCGTAGCTGTTCAGCCTGCAGGATAGGTGTAGCATTGGTTGAGCTAAAGTGTCGAGGACAAGACATTAAAATACTTCGGCACAGGTTGTAAATGCCTGTGCCGAAGCTGCGCACCGGCCAAAGGCCAAATTTAGATACGTACGCAGGCACCGTAAGGTACGTTGTTGGTGCAGGTAGGGTTGTTGTTGTCTATGACGAGCTGGCCGCCTTGTACTACGTAGTCGGGCTTGTTGCCGGCAGCACCAGCCGTGATCTCCTCGACCCTACCGTACTCCTTTAGCTCTGGGCTCTTGTAATCCTTCATCCTTGCTCACCTCCTTTCCGTGCCGTAGATTCTGCAGCGACGCCGAGGCACGACCAGCGTCCCGTAAGGCTGCTGCCCATACCGGTGCGCTCTTGGGCAGCTATCGACGATTTGTTCATGTTTGAACACCCATCAAGTGGTTGCACGGCCCCACGGAGAGGAGTTGGTTCTGCGGCTGTTCCAATGACCGCAGCCACGTCTCCAGACCCACCACCTGCGTGAGGTACACCACATCTGCCCTCCTCTTGCCCTCCCGTAGAGCCATTAAGGCCTCCCAGAAGGACTGCCTATCCACGTACCCTTTCTCTGCTATACGCGGCTTGGCACCTGGCCCGAAGGCCTGCTCATAGAGGTGCCAGCTAGAGGCAAGCTCCGAGGTCAGCACATCCTCGAACATCGTCTTAGAGGTGCGAGTGCGGATGGTCTCGGGCATGATACCCTTCATGGCCTCCCGCAGCACCCGCTTGGCGCCGGCGTAGAAATCCTCCGTGTCCGGATGGGGCTTGTACTTGACCTCTGGCGGTATCGCCAACAAGTACTCGTGCAGCCTACGGTCAGCAAAGGGCCTGGCGTGCTCGACAGGCCATGGCGACGGAAAGCGTGCTACCTCGGGTGGGTAGAGCAGCCTATACTCCTCCTCTCGGGCCGTGTTGGAGAACTTGCGCGTCATGTTGGCCCCTACTGCCCGGGCCATGGACCTAGACAGGATATCTTCCCTGATCCATGGCGTGAACCAGTCAGGCATTATCCTATCCCATCGGCGCAGGTACTGCCTGCGCACATAGCGGGCGAGCAGCCTTCTTTGGAGCCACAAGGGCGTGAGCGGCAGCAGGGTGTGCAGCAGCAATATCCTGCGCCAAGGGTCATGAGATACCTTGTGGTAGAAGGACATCCTAGAGAGCAGCTCCCGCAACTGGCCCTTACGCAGGAGAGAGTCGAACACCAGATGACTGCCCAATATGATGTTATCTCCACACTGCCCAGATAGCAGCAGCCGCGCGCCAGAGGCCACGATCTGGTTGTAGAGACTGTTCTTAGCGCCGGCTATACCTATATTGGGCGCCTCCCTGAAGCCTTCGGGCTCCAGCTCCAGCCTGCCAGCATAGGAATCGCTGGCGACAAAACGGACATCAAAGCCCCAGAAATCCCGTATAGTCTCCACGTAATCCCGCTCATCGCACGAGAGCCCCTCAAAGGTGGAGGTGAAGCCCAATAGCTTATCGTTGATCGGGACCCTACCGGTATGTGCCATGTAGAGAGCAGTGCAGGCGATGGAGGATGAGTCCAGCCCTCCACTGAGCAGCACCCCCACAGGCCCCACAGATCGAAGCCTGTCACCCACGCAACTGCTGAACACCTCCAGGAAGTGCTCCGCGTACTCTTCCTCCCGCTTGTAACGCACCTCCCGTAGGGGGCCTAGGTTCCAGTAACGGGTCTTGACGAGGCTCGAAGGCTTCACTACCAAGGCACTGCCCGCCTCAACCGAGTACACCCCCTTATAAAAGGTATCTTCGTACTGCTTCTCATTGGCGAACATCTCAAAAGGTGTGAGAAAGTTCCTTATGCGTTCCTCGTTGGGCTCAACAGGGATACCCGTCACCCTCAGTAATGGATGTATCTCGGAAGCTACGTAGAACACGCCCGCGCTGAGGACGTAGAACAAGGCTCTCTGGCCGCTTGTGTCGCGGGCACAGATCAGCTGCAGCCTGCGTGGATCCCACAGCACGAACGCGAAGTCGCCCAGCAACCTAGAGAGGGCATCCAGCCCCCAACGCTCGTAGGCCAGCAGGATCAGCTCGGCATCTGTTGGCTCACTTTTAGGATCGATACCCAGTAGGGACATCAATGTGCGTCTATCGTCCAACCTGGCGTCGGATACAAGCACACAGCCCGTGCGAGCGCTGATCAAAGGCTGATCCTCTCTGCCCTCCTCAGGAGTGATAACCATCTTGGCCACCCCCATCGCCACCCGATCGCCGGGGAAGACTGAGGTCCCATCCAGAGCCCTATAGCTCATGGCAGCTAGCATCTCCTCTATCGGCGCAGGAGTGGCAGGCCTGCCGTCTAGAGCGTAGGTCGCGGCAATAGCGCTCATGCTTCTCCTCCCAGGTCGTTCACTATCGAACGATACACTGCGTCGGCATGCTCGAAGCCGCTAGGGTAAGTCAGTACCCTCACGCGCCCACCTCTGCTCAAGTGGGCAATGACCGGTACCAACCTTGCCTCCTCCTCGGGCAACAGGTAAGACCTGTTAGATATGTGGCTCAGCAGCTCAGTGAAAGCTTGCGTGGGCTCCAGCACGGTTACCTTGATATCATGACAAGTCGCTGGATCCTGCCTACGCAGCATGTAAACGGCATCTACCGGCACAGCCTGCTCGACCAGCTGCCAGCGCTCATCCAACAGCAGCCTCCTCTTGTCGTAGCCACACATGAGTTGAGGCAAATCCTCAGATAGCCCCAACGCGTGTTGGGCCGTCTGCGGCCATAGCTTCATCAGGGGCACGCTCGGCTCCCCCAGCACCTGCCCACGAGCAAGCACCAAGGGCAGGCTATCGTCGGTGAGCAGCCTAGCACCTCGAGAGAGGAGGAAGGAGGCCATGGTGGACTTGCCCTGTCCCTGGGAACCGACGAAGGCCACTGCCCTACCCTGCATGACCACCGCCGTGGCGTGCAACACAGGCACGCCACGCCTCAATAGGACATAGGTGCACACGGGCCCCATGATCAACAGGGCCAGCGCCTCGGGATCGATCCCTGACTCCGGATAGATATCTACCGCCTTCAGGTCGGGGTGCACATGACAGGTGGCCACCGCGCGCTGCCAGATCCAAGTGCCGTCCGTGCCGCGGTACACGGCGGTATCCATCCCGTGCAAGGGGCAGGGAGCCCAGGCCACCATCTTCCCGGTGGGCCGAGGCGAGCCGTGATCCATCAGCCTCGCCACCAGGTCGTCGGTCTCCGGGGATACGCACTCCGGGATGGGCAGAGGAAGATCGCTGCTGACCCTGAGTCCATGCACCCTGTAAGCTCGGCGCTGGCCAGCACGAGTATCTGCGCTGGAAGTTATCCCAAAAGTCATCTTGCCTCCCTCGGCTTGACATCCGTCGGATTAAACATCGGCTGGATACCAGCCAACGCTCGTCGATCGTCGTTGACGGGCAGGCCTGCCAACTCCACCCAAGCGTGGGCGCGTAGATCCTGGTTCTCCTTCCAGACACCAAAGCGCAGCTGGCTCGGCAGGCCCTCACGTCGCAGCCACATGTGCAGCACCAGGGACCTGTGGAGGCACCTGGCGCCCACGGGGCAGAGGTGAGCGGCAAGGGCGATCCTGCGAGCGTACCTACGAGCTCTCACGAATTCCTGGCGAGTCACGTCCCTGTGAGCAGGAGCCGTCGACTCGATCTTGGTCAGCAGGGGATCAAGCCCATCGCGATTCAACACTCTATCCACGAGCAGCAAGTCGCTCCACGCCCTAGCCACGAGGCGAAGATCGTACAACCTAGCTCTCATCCCCGGCCTCCAGCAGGTGCCTGCTAGCCAATACTTCCAGGAAAGCCTGCAGGTCCCGCTCCACCGTGGGGCGATCGACCAAGTACTCGGCACAGATCGCGTCCACGATCTCTTCCGGCTGCTTGCCCTCTTCCAGCAGGGTCCATATCTTGCTGCCAAGAGCATCTAGGCCGAAGTACTTGCCTGTCCCCATGTGCAGCAGCACCACCTCGTCGTCTATATGCGCAGCGACCACCGCATCGCTTATCTTCAACTTGTCCACCTCGCTTCGGGATGAATACATGATCTGAAGGTAATCCCTAGGAGTTCGGGAAAGATTGCGCTCATGTTGAGCCATTGTTGAGAAAGAGAGAGAAGACGCAACAGCTACCCAGCCCGCTGCTGTAGGGAGAGGACCTGCTCGTCGGCGTGGTAG
>NZ_JANZYQ010000002.1:0-161966 GCF_059335935.1 Thermobaculum sp. T2p | reverse complement strand
TCCCCCTCCACATACAGGTACACCAGCCCACGCCTGCACCTGAAGGTCTCCTCCTTGCCTGGGTCATCTCCCACCGGGGGGTGTCTGTGCTCGGGACAGGTCTGGTGTGGAAAGAGCACCAGCTCCTTGGCACACACCCTCTGGGTGTTGATGTAGGTCACCAGCTGCAAACCCGTGTGCTCCAGATCCCCTAAGCCAAAGTCGGCCACCTCTATCTGGGCACGCTCCTGCGGGGTGAGCACTATGCCCGCCTCCTCCAGCATCCTCGCTGCCCTCTCCTGCGCCTCCTTGTACTCCCTCTCCGTTAGCATCCTCTCACCTCCATTCGCGGTTTGTGCAGCTATCTTAAGGTCAGGTGGGCTGGCAGTCAATTGATGCTAAGTGGGTCTTCATCTTGGTCTATATACCGCCACTGCGAAGTCCAGAGCACTGGGCTCGTACTCTAGCTCTCCGACACTGCCGCCGACTATTATCCTATCCCTCCAGAGGGCTAAGCTCCTGGCTTGCTGTAATGGTGCGGTACCCAGAGCAAGAACTAACATCCCATCTTGCCCTAAGGTGTTATCTGGAGCACCATTTGGGAGATAACGCAGCAATATGCCTCGATGTCGATGATCGCTGTGTGGAACAGCAGTACCAGCAAGGAGTATGCGATCTGTGGCATCCACCTGCAGGTACATGGCGGTGTCCTCATCCCCCACATTGCTGACGACCTTGCCGAGCCTACCAAACCGTTGGTCGAAGCTGCCATCGTTCAGCAACCTATACACAAAGAGGGAGCGTGAAGACTCGCCTTCTCGAGATCCGAGGCGTGTGCCTCCGATCACTATCCTGCCCTTGCCGTCCACAGTCACGCCAACGGGCACATCCCGGTAGCTAGGAGGCATCCAGATCACCAGCCTACCTCCATTGCCGAAGCTGCGGTCGAGGCTGCCGTTGGGGGTCAACCTAAGCACGAACAGCCCCACCTTGTTGCGATCTTTCCCGCTCGCCGCACCGACCACTACGATCTTGCCATCAGCCTGTAGGGCGAGCACGGCGCTATCCACTCCCCCAGCCACGTCGGTAAGCAACGTCCCGCATGCTCCAAAGCCCCGATCCAGCTCACCGTCAGCTCTGTATCTGACCAAAGTCAGCTGCGAGCCAGATGTGCCCACTATTAGTATCCTGTCCTTGGAATCAACCGATGCATCCCATAGATAGATATTGGGTCGTAGGTCGCTGATCACTCTTCCCCCCTCTCCAAAGGAGGAGTCGCGAGTGCCATCGACGTTGTACCTGAAGATCCTGAACCTCTGTACCCGCCCTGCTACATAGCGATCTCGCTTGTTTGCAATAAGCACCAACCTCCCATGTGAGTCCAATGCCGAGCTCATCAGTAGATCCAGGTCCGAAGAGGGATCTAGCGTGAGCCTACCGTCCACGGCGAAGCCGCGATCGAAGGAGCCGTCTCGATGTAGCTGGGTAGCTGCCAGAAAGCTGTCGCCGCTGCTGGTGAGCAGCGTGCCCGTGAGCAGGATCCTACCATCTGGCCTCACGAGCACGCTCGTCAAGACGTCTTGGTAGCTGTAACGTATGATCTTGCTACCGTCTCCGGAGAAGGTATCGTCCAACTCCATCATCGCCCAAGCGGGCGTCGGCGTCATGAGAAAGGCTAAGGTCAAGAGAACCCCAATCCACGGTCTCCTACATGCTGTGCGCATAGGCTTCCTCCTCTGTCTCTATAGAGCTAAACGCTCTGGACTAGAGAAGGTTACAACCAGCTGTATGGTTGATCAACCTATGAGCCTGCCACCAAATGCCGTGGTCAGATTATTGCGATCTTGGGGCTGAGGCTGAGAGATGAACACGAGATGGCTGTGGGTGATGGCCATAGGGACTTTGGTTGTAGCTGCTGGGCTCTACATCGCAAGGAGGGATACTGAAGAGCTATCCCGTGACTTGTACCGTCCACCTACACCTACGGTTGTGCTCCTACCGAGCGCCGATCTTCCCTCCCCAACGCCCGTCGAGATCCTGCCAGCAGCAACTCACGTGCTGCCAGTCCCCACGACTGTGCCAACACCCACCGCTACTCCCACGCAACCGACAGTTCCTTCAGCGGAGGAGGCTGAGAGGGTTGTGCGTGCTTACTTTACGGCCATGGATTCCGAGAACTACGACGCTGCTCTATCGCAGACCCACGGCAGCGCTAGGGAACAGACCTCGAAGATCGTGGAGGAGATCAGGGCCCAGGAGAGGGCGAGCGGACAAGAGGCCGATATCAGGGTGACCCAGCTGCAGCTGACAGCTATGCCTGCTAAGGGCAACGTAAGGCCGGTGAAGGCGTACGCCACCGTCGGGGCTTACGTCGACTTGGGGGTAGCGGAGGTCGAGGTGCAGCGGCTACAGACCAAGGCCGTGTTCCGAGTGGCCCGCGTTCAGGGTCGGCCCAAGATTGTGGATATCCAGCAGTCGTAGCCCCTCCTCATGGACTGGTGCCACACGACAGTGAGGCCCAGCAGACCTATGTAGCCTCTGCTTTACCCCCGCAGCCGAAGGTCATCGGTGCTGGCGGCAAGTCGCAAATCCCTTGAGGGAGGGGCTGTACGATATAGGACTTAGTCCCCCTCAGTATTATCTAGCCAGGAGTTGCGGAGGATGGTAGATCAGCTGATACACATGTTGGGTGATCCCAAGTAGCTAGTGGACACGCCGCTCCTTGCACACAGCATGATATTAGTTGCTAGCTACTAAACCTTGCCTCCAAGTTCTCCACGATCCTACCTGGACCAGAGTCGGGACGTAGGATAGCGAAACCTGACAGCACTGGCACAAGGATGTAGATGGGAAAGGCGGGCAAAAGGCATAGAGCTCCCAAGCCCAGCGTGAGGAAGACACATCCTACCACCAGGATGGCCAGAACCCACCACGCAACCATCAGCACTACCCCCAGCATGATGGAGCTGCGACGCTGCTCACTGAACCCCAGGATTATATGCCCCACTCCGAGAAACCCCATCCATCCCAGCAGCACCTCGATTATGGCAGCAAACAACCTTGTGTTAGCAGTATCTTTCATGCACTCATTCCCCCAGAGAGAGTATCAGGTGTGGATATTCTACAATGGCCGTCTTGTAAGTCAAGCGACCTAATCCTTACCCATGTTAGACATATAGGTTTTTGGAGGCTACAATCTATAGCATGAGCACACAGAAGGAGGACACGCACAAGGTCGGCGCCGGCCGCCTGGCGGCGATCTATACCAGGAAGCCCGTGGGCTCCGACCGAGATAAGACTCCGGTAAACAGGCAGCTTGAGCTGTGCGAGCAGCTTGCGACAGAGCTTGGGTACGATACTAGCGAGGATCTAACATTTGTGGACGATGGGCCACCCACCAGCGACTCCCGGCCAGGTTTGATGGCGCTGATGCAAGCGTTGGTCGAGGGGAGGGCTGAGGCGGTGATAGTGGACAAGGTGGATAGGATAGCCCGCTACGAGACGAAGATGCTGGAGTTGTTTCTCCAAGGGCTACGGCACAGACAGATACCCATCTACGTTGCCAGGATGCCACGGGGCTACAGGTACGACTTGGGATCCGGCAGGATAGTGAGGGATGACCCCGAGCACGCTTAGGGGATGGGCTGCGGGTGACATGTGGGCCCCAACACCCTCGACCTACCATACTAGAAAAGCAATCTGTCGATCCAGAGCACTTGCTGAGGAGTAAGTATAAGCTCACCGTAGGGATCGATATCTGACCTGGAATGAGGCAACTGCGATTGCATGCTATAAGCTAATGGATGAGCGATCTACCCCTACCAGAGGCCAGCGTCAGCTTCCTGGAACCTGCCAACCACAGGGGCCAAGCGAGGAATAGACCTATATTAGTTTTGGGGTACAACACCGAGAATAATTGAGATAAATAAGCTTAGAGCAATTCGCTAGTTACTCTCTCGATCTTTGACCAGCAGATCATTACATCCCACTTAATACTAACTTAATACTAACTTAATACTAACTTAATACTAACTTAATAATTGCCCCGCATAATGCGACTACTAAATAGTAATCGTAGCAATTGTGTTAGGGGAAGAATTAGATTGCTTGACACCCTGTTGACTCTATTGTAATTCCCGGGGGTTGGCGTATGGAAGCCGAGAGATGGGCGAATTTAAAGATCATTGGTCAACGTGTAACTCCAGCTGGCGGCATTAAATGGATTGAAAATGAATTACAGCAGGTCATAGTAATTAACCTGGAGACGGGTGATATCTATGGTCTAGACGAAAGCGCAGCCATTGCCTGGAAGGCACTTATGCAGTCTGGGTTGATTAGGGATGCTATAGATGCCCTTGTCAGCGTCTATGATATTGAACCAGAAGTAGCAACCAACGATATGGCCTTGTTTATTTCCGAACTGATAAACAACAAACTTGTATCTCGCCATGAGAGTCAACAGCTATGAGCTCCACCATAGATCTTCTTAGAGCATTCTCTTTACTTATCCGAGCCAAACTTACAACTAAAAGTGGTAGCTGGGAGGCATTCCAAGATCAAATACCCAAGGTGGTTTCCCCCAATTATAAGCATAGCTCAGAATGCGTGGAGCATATCACTCGGGTTTGTAACATCGCCGCTCGTCTCCTGCCGACGAGGACAGAATGTCTGGAGCGATCTCTTACAGTGTGTTCTATGCTGCGTCGGAAGGGAATAAATTCTGATCTATGTATAGGTATGACAAGGGTGCCACCGCTAATGTTCCATGCTTGGGTGGAGGTTGACGATCAGGTAGTTAACGACACGCCTCTAATAAAGCAGAGTTTCTTAGTGATCTGTCGATTGTGATTTACCGTCCAAGACTTGACAGGTGTTTGGGTTGAAACTATGAGCGCTATTGTTGGACTTATCGCATTTACTGATCCCTTGTCCATTGACCTGCTAAAACGTATGGTTGTCAGCGGGATGCACCGGGGCGGACATATAGCAACGGCTAAGTATATGGGGCAGGTTGCGCTAGGGTGTGCAGAGCTGAAGATAACACGTGAGGACTTCCAAAATGGTCAACCATTAAGCATTGATGGTGGACTTTCCTGGGTGGTCATGGATGGTAGGCTAGATAACCGAGATGAGTTGCTAGACCTCCTGGCAGTTAAGCCCAAACAAAGTAGCATCTCAGACTGCCAGCTTACGGCTATGGCCTATCAACGTTGGGGAGAGCGTTGCTTTGAAAAATTGGTGGGTAACTTTGCAATTATCATTTGGGATGATAGGGTCAAGAGCATGTTATGTGCTGTGGACCACCTGGCTACTCGTCCCCTGTTCTACAGTCTGAGCACTGAGAAGTTTGCCATCGCATCAACCATAAAGCAGATCTTGCAGACACCCAACACATCCGGTGAGATCGATGATACCTTTATCATGGCCAATTTATGCCTTCAGTCCACCCTGCCGCATCCTACATCATTGACACCCTACACCAGCATAAGAAGGCTTTTACCTGGTCATGTGATTACGATTGACATCGATGGTCGTCAACACACAACTCGTTATTGGAGACCGGAAGAGCTCCCAGTACTATATTCAAGTCCTCGACCGGAGATAATCGAGCGAGTACGTGCTACTTTCAAAGAGGTTGTAAGGAGTCAATCTCGTTCCTGCGCTACAGTAATGTCTACACTTAGCGGTGGCTTAGATTCATCAAGTATAGCGTGCATGGCTGCGCTGTTGCAGAGTGAGTCAGGTTTACTGTGTGAGAACTTTAGGTGTATATCTGAGACCTACAAGACAGGCACATCTGCAGACGAAGCATTTTTCCGAAGAGCTGTGATAGATATGTACAACCTGGAGCTGACAGAGTTCTCCAGAGATTACCAGGGAAGTGCAGATGACCTGAAGGATGATACCTCTCTAGAAGCTGACGAACCCTTTGGAGAGTACCTAATGAGCGCTAAGATGCAGATGTGTGCTGATATAGCTTGGCGCTTCGGTTGTAATGTCTTGATCTTTGGATTTGGGGGCGACGAGCTAATGCAAGGTACCCCTTACTACTTAGGTGATTACCTGAGGCAGCTAAAGATAAAGGATTTGATAAGTGGAATCTGGTCTGAATCTCGTGTCCCCAACCTGAATATATTTTCCTCAATACTTAGGTACGGAATACTACCGATAATGCCTACCCCGTTTCTGAGGCTCGGCATTAATAAGCGAGGCAACAGTCCTTGGGATTCTGAGACGGAGTGGTGTAACCCTCAAGTTCCCCCTTGGCTTTCTGTGCAAAGATGTATCAAGCTAGGGGTGTTCGATAGAGTATGGAAGGAGTTTCCAGAGCACTATACTTCCCTCCCTTCTAGGGCACAGCAACTAGCATGGTTGCGTCAGAATAACTTTAGTCTATGGTTGGACAATTATGTATTTATGCCTAAGGGATGCGAAACCCGCATGCCCTTTATGGACAAACGCTTCATTGAGCTGGCTCTTATGATTCCATCTCAGTGGAAGAAGGGATTTGATACCGACGGCACTGTGGTAACAAAGATTATCTTGAGGGAGGCAATGCATGGTATCTTGCCTGAAGCTATCAGGACAAGAAGGGATAGGGCGAACTTTGGTGGTGATCTGGCGTTGAGCCTACGTTGTGAGTTACTCAAGCTGTTGAATAGTAGGACTTGGGAAGTTGTAGATCGTGGTTACGTAGAGCAATGCAGATTGGAACAATTCATCAAGTCATGGCAGATCGGGATATGGGATTTCTTGCCACAGATGTGTTCTCTGTTGTCAACGGAATCATGGTTACGTCAGACGAATGTGAGTTCACGTAAGCTTGGGTGGGAAGTGCGTCAAATGGACCTAGTGCACTTTGTCTGAGATAGAACAGGTAAAAGGAGGAGTAACTATGAAGAACGATGAAGTGCGTAAAGAGCAGGAGAGGGCAGAGCAAGGTTACGATAGCCCTTACACCCGGCCACAACTCATTTATATTGGCCGAGCCCTAGAACTTGTCAAAAGCGGAGGCAATTGGATCCGAGATTACAACGGTGGTTCGGGATATCCACCGACCTGCTAACAGAGTAGAATACCACTAGACAGCGCTGCCCCACCCAGCCCGGCGGCCGTAGTAGTGGCCGCCGGGAGAAGTCGAGGGTTTACAATATCTGTAGGTATACGTACACATATTGTTTATCATGCTTAATACATGAGTAAAGAAACGATTTACTCGAAGTTGAAACTGTTGTATCTAGCTTTGGAGCTAACCTGGCATTCAAGCCCGTGGCTTACCACCTTCATGGTGATAGCTCTACTGGTGCAGGCAGTTACGTCCCCTATCCAGCTGGTGTTGTCCAGAGCGGTAGTGGATAAGATAGCCCTGGAGGCTCGCCTGGGTGTAGCTTCGAGGAATATGTTCGAAGGGCTGCCGTTGTGGGCCTTGATCGCGATGGCGGCAGCGGTTTTCTCTCTTGCCCCGCTGCTGCAGTCCGTGCTGGATGCCCTACGTGGTCTTGTAAGCGACAGGGTGACCAAGCACCTTTCAGAGAACGTGATAGAGGCTGTCAACCGCTGGCAGGGATTAGAGCGTCTTGAGGACCCCAAGCTGGCAGACGACCTAAGGGTGATCCGAGAGCGAGCTCAGTTAGCTGGGGTGGAACTGATAGTGAACGGCGCACAGGCTTGCCTGTCGGTACTGACCGCCTTGGGCTTATGCTTGTTGCTTCTGGGCCTCCATCCTTTGGCGCCGCTACTGTTGATCTTGATGGCGGTGCCCTTCATAAGGAGCTACTGGGGCTACCTCTTCCAGATGGGAACCCATCTGTATTTCTTACTGCCTGAGTCCCGCAAGTTGTGGTACTACCGCGAGCTGATGCTGTCCCCCGAGCCTGCCAAGGATGTACGCCTCTATGGGCTGGGGAACTTCCTGTTGAGGATGTATAAGGACACCTTCCAGCGCTCCGTTGGGAGGGTCGATAAGGAGCGGAGGAAGCTTGCCCTGAAGGTGTCGTTGTCTGGAATGCTCTCGATGGGCACAATTGGCCTGCTCTACGTCTATATAGTGTGGAGGGCGGTAGGAGGGGAGACGTCGATCGGCGATGTCGTTCTGTATGGGGGCGCAGCTACTTCCTTGTTCGCGGAGCTAAGATCCATCGCCTTGAGCCTGGGCATGCTGCCGATGAACCTTGTGTACCTGCCCAGTGTGGCGAGGGTGCTGAAGCCGCCCCCTGACCTGACGCTACCCCAGAGGCCCAGAGCTGTGCCCAGGCCTATTAGGCAGGGGATAGAGCTTCGGGATGTGTGGTTTAAGTACCAGGAAGGAGAGTACGTGTTGCGGGGGGTGTCACTGCAGATTCGTCCTGGAGAGTGCGTGGCGCTTGTAGGGCACAACGGAGCAGGCAAGACTACTCTGATCAAGCTGCTGCTACGGCTGTACGATCCCACCAAAGGGAATATCCTGCTGGATGGGGTAGACCTCAGGGAGTATGATCCAGAGCAGCTACGGAAGGAGTACAGCGTGATCTTTCAGGATTACGTGCGCTACGAGCTGACCGCCAGGGAGAACATAGGTCTGGGGGATGTAGGAAGGCTGTGGGATGATAGGAAGGTAGCAGAGGCTGCTAGGGAGGGAGGTGGATGGGAGGTGGTGCGGAGTCTGCCACAGGGGTTGGAGACGCTTCTGGGGAGGAATTTTGGGGGTAGGGAGCTATCAGGAGGAGAGTGGCAGAGGTTGGCTCTCTCCAGGGCTTGCATGAGGGAGGCACAGTTGTTGATGCTAGACGAGCCGACCGCTGCTTTGGACGTGAAAACGGAGTATGAGGTGTACAGGCGGTTTGGAGAGCTGCGAGAGGGCAGGACGGTTGTGCTAATCAGCCACAGGTTGAGCACCGTGAGGATGGCCGACAGGATATTCCTGTTGGAGGGAGGCAGAGTGGTGGAGGCGGGCTCTCATGACGAGTTGATGAGGATGGGAGGTAGGTACGCCCGGATGTACACTTTGCAGGCAAGTAGGTACCTGGAAGAGGATGTAGACAGTGTCTAGAGTGAGCAACATGTGGTCGACGTGGGTTAGGGGCGCTGCTCTCCTTCGACGGTCCATCGCCCTGCTGACGTCTCCAGCACCCTCCGCGGCGATAGCCTACTTCCTGCTCGTACTTCTCTCCAGCCTCCTGCCAGTGTTGGGAGCCTGGATCTTCAAGGTAATGCTCGACCTCTTAGCAGCGCAGTATGAGGCGGCGCTGCTGGCAGCACTGCTGTATGCGGTCACGATCGTCCTACCCCTGGGGCTGGATCCCGTGCAACAAGCTCTATCGTCCTGGCTGGAAGCAAGGGCTACTGCGGAGGTCGATCTGCGGTTGATGAGGGCAGGAATGAACCTGGTAGACCTTGAGAAGTTGGAACAACCATCGTTCCACGATCAGCTGCGGATGACGCAGGAGATACCTGGGCTTCTACCTAGGATGATCTCCGACTTCCGAACTGTCGTAGGCTCGTTGGTCACATTCATAGGGCTGCTCGCGCTGCTGGTCTCCCTGAATCCACTGTTACCCATCCTCCTTGCAGCCCTCACCGTGCCCCGCATCATGCTGGAGGTGCGCTCAATAAAGCTGTTGTATTGGACCATGTTCCAACACTCACGGGCAGCACGTGAGATGGACTACTGCCTAAGGGTGGTCACCGAGCCGTCGAGCGCCAAGGAGCTGAGGGTATTCGGCCTGGGTGAGTATTTCTTGGGACGCTTTCGGGACCGCTCTTGGCGAGCCTTGAAGGAGATGACATCCATCCGCCTGAGGCAACTGTCTCTCTCGTTCGGGCTCAATATCCTCTACGCTTTGGCAGTGGGTGGAGGATTATGGTATGTGGCCACACAGGCAGGCAGTGGCGGCCTGACGATTGGAGATGTGGGACTGTACGTCAATAGCGTAGTGCAAGCCCAGATGCTGTTGCATCAGCTTCCAGATGGCCTTAGAAGTACTTATCAAACGCTGCTCCACATGCAGGACTTTTTTGCGATGCTGGACGGGGCTAGGCCGAGGATCAAGATGGCTGGGGAGGGCAAGGGTCTGCCCATGCCGGCAAGGCTCCGGGCCGGGCTGGAGCTCAGGAACGTCACCTTCACCTATCCTGGGAGCACCAAGCCCGTGCTCTCAGAGGTGAGCTTTACGATACCCTCAGGTAAGATCACGGCCTTGGTGGGATCTAACGGAGCAGGAAAGTCCACTATCATCAAGCTCCTAAGCCGTATGTACGATCCCACTGATGGGGAGATCCTGCTAGATAGGGTGCCCATCTGGAAGTACGATCTGGAGGCCTACAGGAGGGGACTAGCTGTAGTCTACCAGGATCATGCGCGTTTTGCCCTCACTCTGGGTGAGAATATAGGTGTGGGGGGTGGAGACCCCGTGAGTGTACCCAGGGAGATGATAGAGCATGCTGGCAGGCTTGCTGGTGTGGAGGAGTTGGCCAAGGGGCTGGCGTCTGGGTACGACACGCCTATGGGAAGAATGTTTGAGGGAGGGCTCGAGTTATCTGGAGGACAGTGGCAGAGGGTGGCTCTGTCCAGGGGGGTGTTGAGGGTGGAGCTTGGGGCACTGGTGGTGCTGCTAGATGAACCCACCAGTGCCTTAGATGCGGAGGCGGAGGAAATGGTGTTGCGATGTATGAGGGAACTGATGATTGGGAGAACAGTGCTGGTGATCAGCCACAGGCTATCGTTGGTCAAGAGCGCCGACCAGATAGTGGTACTGGATGGTGGCAGAGTGGTGGAGGTGGGATCTCACGTGGAGCTGGTGGGGAGAGGGGGAGTTTACGCCGGGCTCTTTGAGCTACAGGCCAGGAGGTATAGGTAGCGGAAAGCGAGCTTAAACTTAGGGGGCATGGTCGCGATGAATTATCATGCTTTGGGTGGTGAGAGAAACGGTCACAAGCAGGTATTGCTACCGCCGGAAGCCCGCATATTGGGGGTCCAAATTTACTCTATGGGAACTCTCCTACTCACCACGCCAGCTCTAGCAGGGTTACGAAGGACGTACCCAAGGGCCCACATAGATTTGCTAGCATCTTCACGTGCTGCTCAATTGCTTGTTGGCTGGGAAGTTCTGGACGACATCATAGAGCTGGAGAGATATCTCCCCAGCGACGGAGACGGTAAGCCGAACTCCAAGCCTCCTCTAAGCAACCTCCTGAGATGCCGAGAATACGATGCTGTGATTGTGTTCGCACACCTCTTCGAACCCATCACAACTTTCAAGCTTCGCCACATAGTAAGGTCCACTTGCGCCCGCTGGCGAGTGGGTCTGGACAACGGGAATCAAGACTTTCTCAATGTGAGGGTAGAGGACCATGGATACGGCGCCAAGCATGAGGCAGATTACTTTATAGCCTTAGTGGAAGCACTTGGCGCGCAGGTAGAGAGCCGACGCTTGGTAGTACCCCTCACTGACGCCGAGGCCGAGCAGGCCGGAGAGCTATTGGGCACGATTGGGGCTGTACGACCTCTCATAGCTATGCACCCTGGATCTGGGCCCATCAGCCACGCGAGAAGATGGCCAGAGGACAAGTTTGCAGCCTTAGCCGACACTTTATATCAAAGAGTAGGTGGGCATTTGTTGCTGCTGGGAGGTATGGAGGAAGCCGACCTGCATGCGCGCATCTTTGAGTTGATGTGCACTAATATGCCCAGGACGAGCCTGGCAGGAGCATGTGGTGTAAGGGTAACTACGGCCCTGTTGGGCTCTGTGGATCTGTTCATAGGCAACGATTCGGGTCCTATGCACCTAGCGGTTGCCGCTGGAACGCCTACGGTAGCGATATTCGGGTTATCTAACCATCGAGCTTGGGGCCCCTATCTAGGTGATGAACCCGATACAGAGCGGGTAACGGTCGTGCACCGGAACTTATCGTGCATGCCTTGCTTCTTTAGAGACCATGAGATCGGTAACCCCTTGGGATGTGCTACTCGAGACTGCTTGACTGGCCTAGGAGTCGATGAGGTGGCGGATGCAGCGCTAAGAGCGCTTACAAAAGGGCGAGGGTATGGACATCTCTAGTCGCTGCAATCTATTGGTCGGGGTTACAGGTTCGATATATGCCACGAGCATTCATTGGTATATTGATCTGTTCAAGAGCTCTCTAAAGTGTGATATAAAAATAATCCTCACGACAAACGCTGCCGATTTGCTAGTACGTAATGGTATCAGTATTGAGTCCCTGGAGATACATACAGGTGATCGTGTCTTCGTCAACCTTTGGGACACCTCAGATTCTATAGACAAAGTAGCTCATGTGCAACTAAGTAGTTGGGCAGATCTGTTTGTCGTGATACCGGCCACAGCCGGCATCATCGCTAAGGCGGCCAATGGCATCGCAGATGACCTGTTGTCCACCACTATACTGACTTACCCCAGACCTATAGTCTTTGCTCCAGCAATGAACCAGTTGATGTGGAATAAACCAGCTTTTCAAAGGAACAAGAAGCGCCTTGAAGAGGATGGTCACCGCGTGATCCAGGTTGTACCCACGGTGGAAATAGCCACGGGGCAGAATGAGGGATACGCGCCCTCAACAGATGATCTACTTCTACAAATGGCATCTCTGCTCATGTCTCGCTTCAAGCATCAAGCGTTATGATGTGGCACTGAAGCAAGGTTCAGCATTAAGTCGTGCGGGATTCAACTATTCGGGAGATGTTAGCTTGCTGCCAAGTATAGTCCAATCTATAGCGGTAGGACGGATCCCACGGGGCTACAGGTACGACTTAGGATCCGGCAGGATAGTGAGGGATGACCCCGAGCACGCTTAGGGGATGGGCTGCGGGTGACATGTGGGCCCCAACACCTTGGCCTTGCCGTGCTCTACAACTAGCCTGTCGATCCAGAGCACCCTCCCGGGCTCTATCGAACCTATAGCGTCAGGGTGCCAAGCGTGGTAGACGAACCAAGGGCGGCCGTGCTTGTCTACCGTGACGGAGTTGTGGCCTGGGCCAGCGGCTGCGCACTTGGACCTTAGTATGGGGTTCTCGGGTCCCTTCCTGCAGGGCCCTAGTGGGCCCTCACAGATGGCGTATCCCACTGCGTAGTCCGGGGTGTTGTAGGCATTGGCGGAGTAAAAGAGGTAGTAGCGCCCCTCGTGCTTCCACATGAAAGGCGCCTCGATCCAATTTATCTCCCAGTTGGGCTCTCCAGCTAGCAGGCGCTTGGGCTTGCCGACCATCCTACGGCCGTTGGGTGAGAGCCTCACGCCGTAGATGTAGGTGTTCAGCCCTATCCTGTTGCCATCGTTCTTCCAGTAGAGGTACAGACTGCCATCGTCATCTCGGAATGGGTCTGCGTCTATAGACCCGCCCTCATCCTGCTGACAGATGAATGGCCTCTTGTTACGATCCACGTAGGGCCCTAGTGGTCTGCGACTCTCCGCTATGCCGATACACTGCAGCCCGACCTCGATCCACTCCGCCGTGTAGTACATGAGGTACAGACCATCGTGCAGCTTGAGCACCTCGGGTGCCCAGGTGTTGCCAGCCGTCCAATCGGCCATCTCGGGCATCGCATCCGGGCCCTCTTCCCAATGCACGAGATCCTTTGATATAAGAGTGGGGTAGTGCTTGCCTCCCGAAGTGGTCGAGAAGGCATAGTAAGTATCTCCCTCTTTGAGGACGAACGGATCCGGGAAGTTGCTGTCGTACACCGGGTTGGTGAAATTCCCTGTCGATGTGCTCATGTTACCCCCCTTCCTAGGGACCGTGGGTGTGGGAAACAGTGCTGTGCTCGTGGGTGCGCTGCCCCCACAGGCAGCCAGCAGTATGCAAGCTGTTATCAAGAGCCACTTTATGTGCCGCATCTACCTCTCCCTAGCAGGATAGTTGGCAGTATAGCATCAACGCGCTTCCTTATCATATAGGCAGCCCTCGTTAAAACCATGCGGCCATTAGTTTGGGGATCACGGTATCGATCTTTGGGGCCCAGGCGATAGGAGCAGGCAAGCTGGAGAGGCTGCGCAGGGTGCTGCGCAGTGGTGTGGGGCTCAACTATGCCATAGGAGGGCTGCTGGTGTTGGGAGTGTACCTGTTTGCTGGGCAGATCCTGGGGCTGTTCTTGACCGATGAAGGGACACTGGAGATAGCGCGGGAGCTGTTGTACATCACGTTGTGGGGGTACTTGATCTTTGGGCATGCCCAGGTGAGTGGCGAGAGCTAGGGGGCAACCTCCTTCCTGTTGTCATAGGTAGGTATCTCTCCGGGGGCATATAGATACCTAGCTCCAAAGCATATGGATGCGGAAGATAGAGCCCGCTGTACCATCGGTTACATAGAGGTCTTCTCCCCAGAATGCCAGATTGGTGGGCGTGGGCCCTCCCGATGGGATGCTGCAGACGAGTTCCCCCTCTTGAGTTAGGACTCTCACCACACCGGCTCCGAAGTGGGCCACGTACAGCAGGCCGTCGGGACCGAAGCGGATGCCGTCTGGGCCACACTCTTGCCCTGAGCTCTCATCGGACGCGGGCGACAGCTTGGCTAGTGGTTCGACCTCCAGCACGGTTCCGTCCTGCTGTAGGGAGTAGCGATGGAGGATGCCTGTGTGGGTTTCCGCCACCAGGAGCTCCCCTCCGCCCGGGGTGACGGCTATACCGTTGGGGAAAGCCAGCCCCGCGGCCACACGCCTCAGCTCTCCTCGTGGAGAGAGCGAGTAGACGCATCCTATGGGGTTGGAAGGGTTTGACCCCATGGGATCGGTGAAGTACAGGGTCCCGTCGGCATCGAAGCACAGGTCGTTGGGACCCAGGAACGGCCTGCCCTCGTATCCGTCCGCTACGAGCTCCCAGGAGCCAGTTTGGGGATCAACGCGCAGGATGGCCCTAAGGCCCTTATCCGCCACGTAGAGCTTGCCATCAGGGCCAAAGCGCGAGCCGTTGGGCCCACCACCGGTGTGCACCAGCACCTCAAGTTCGCCTCTCGGGGGCATGATGCAGACGTTGCCTCGGTAGATGTCAACGCAGTAGAGAGTGCCGTCAGGGCCAAAGTTGATGCCCTCGGGGAAACCTAAGCCATCTGCTACCCTTTCGGGTGAAGAGAAAGCTACCATATCGCCTCCTTCGCGGACTGGTATAGAGCTAGTATCTCACAAGGCTCCCATCGGTGTGCAAGGGTATATACTAGCTATGGAAGGAGGTACCTGAAGGCTATGGTCGTGATATGCAGGGTGTACGACGAACCTAAGGATGGTTACAGGGTGCTCGTGGACCGTCTGTGGCCGCGAGGGGTGAAGAAATCCTCCCTGCCGCTGGACGAGTGGCTTAGGGATCTGGCGCCGAGTGACGAGCTGCGCCGCTGGTACGGCCACGACATTGGGAAGTGGGAGGAGTTCAGGCGCAGGTACCAAGAGGAACTGCTGTCGAGGGACCACTCACAGGTACTTGAGCGTCTCAGGCAGAAGGCCAGGGATGGTCGCCTGGTGCTACTCACGTCTACTAGGGACGTCGAGCACAGCAACGCCGAGGTCCTGCGCGAGCTGCTGGAGGGCGAGTCATGAGCTATGCTATCGAGGTGACGCACTTCTCCAAGCGCTACGGCCCCAGGCTGGTCGTGGACGATCTCTCGTTCCAGGTGCGTGAGGGAGAGTTCTTCGCGCTGCTTGGCCCCAACGGTGCGGGCAAGACCACAACGATCGAGACGCTGGAGGGCTTCAGGCGCCCGGATAGCGGGCAGGTCCGTGTGATGGGCATGGACCCCATCCGTGACAAGCGGCGGCTGTACCGGCGGGTGGGGGTGATGCTGCAGGAGGGGGGACTCTACCCCACCGCTAGGCCGATCGACCTGCTGCAGCTGTTTTACGAGTTCTATCCCAACGCCGAGAGACCAGAATCAGTGGCGGAGCGGCTGGACCTAGGTGAGTTCCTCCGCACGCCGATCCGACGGCTGAGCGGTGGACAGCGCCAGCGCCTCTCGCTGGCGCTCGCCCTGATGGGTAGGCCGGCGGTGCTGTTCCTGGACGAGCCCACCGCTGGGCTGGATCCCCACACCAGGCGCTCAACGTGGGATATGCTCAGAGAGCTTAGGTCCGAGGGTACGACGATCATGCTCACCACTCACTACATAGAGGAGGCCGAGCAGCTGGCTGATCGGGTGGCGATCATCGATCGAGGCAGGCTAGTAGCGGTGGATACTCCGGGGGCGCTGAGGGCGGGCTCCAAGAGTCGAATAGCCTGTCGCACCGACCGACCGTTGGATCTTGCGTGTGTACGGGTGCCACTTGAGCCGGGTGCAGATGGCTGGTACATCGCGCATATAGAGGCGACGCCGGAGACGATCAGGGTACTAGCTGAGGATCTGGCGCTGCAGGGCGTGCTCCTGCTGGAGATGCGCGCCGGCAGTGCATCCCTCGAGGAGGCGTTCTTGGAGCTCACGGGCGAGGAGGAGGCTGAGCTATGAGGGCCACGTGGGCGCAGTTCAAGTTCGAGCTCAAGCTGGCACTCCGCCGGGGAGAGGGGTTGCTGGTGACGATCTTCATTCCCCTGCTCCTGTTGGTGTTCCTGGGTAGCGTCCCGTTCTTCTCGCCCGATCGCAGCCGGCGCGTCGCGGAGGTCATGCCCGGGCTGCTGGCGCTGGCGGTGATGTCCACCGGCATGGTGAGCTTGGGGATAGCAACAGCCTTCGAGCGGCAGTACGGCTTTCTCAAGAGGCTGGGAGCAACTCCCCTGACCCGCCCACAGCTGCTGCTGGCCAAGGGGTTGACCACCCTGCTGACGGTGTGCTGTCAGGTGTTCCTGTTGTGGATGGTGGGCTGGTGGGCCTTTGGCTGGCGTCCCCATGGTGAGGTGTGGCTGGTCGCGGTCTGGCTGCTCCTGGGCCTTGCGGTGTTCGTGGGCGTGGGCCTCTGGATGGCTGGAGCCCTGCGGGCGGAGGCAACTTTGGCGATAGCCAACGCACTGTACCTGGTGCTCATGCTGCTTGGGGGAGTGGTCGTGCCTCTGAGCAGGCTGCCAGATGCCATCGCCTCGGTCGTCAGGTTCCTGCCCACGGCGGCGCTGGCGGAGCTGTTGCGGCAGTCCCTCTCAGCGGGTGGCAGGCCTAGCCCCCTCAACATAGCGATCCTCCTCTTCTGGACGATCCTTGCTCCTGGGGCAGCCGTGTCCGCCTTCAAATGGGAGTAGCCCTTGGCGTGATCCTTGCGCAATCCGCTATTGGAGGTGATACGATATGTCGCGCAAGGATAAGAGGCCAGAAAGCCAACCTGAAAGGAACACCGCTGAGGAGAAGAGCCGTAAGGCAACTGAGAAGGCGACCTTCGATGACGAGCCAGGAGGAAGCCAAACGGAGGGCTCGGAGGAGAGAGGCCCCGATCCTGGGCAGTACACCGATAAGGGCTCTCCCGGCTACCTAGGGCGATAGGGCGCTCTTGCCCACCCTATAGGGACCTCGGGACGATGGGATGAATGGGTATCCGTGCGGGTGCTGGTACCTATACCCTGTCCTCTGGGGCGAGGTCGTGAACCTGCGGTCGTTCCAGACCTGGCGCTAGGGGCAAGTTGCTGCCGCGGATGACGGTCGCTATGCAGGCATTGGGTATGAGCGGCATGGATCTCATTATCCCAGATCATCTATGGTGGACCTGAGGATGTGGTTGCTGGTGTCGACCTGACACGCCTGGGGTGCTCCTCATATGGCGTTGAAGAGCACATAAGTGCGGATGATCTCGCGGAGCCTACTTGTCTCCCGCTCTATGTTGGGGCTGACACATACCGGGCACACGGCGTCACCCCACCTGTTCCACTTGGCAGCTCTCGCTGAGAACACATGACCACAGCTCCGGCACCTGTAGCGCATTGCCTCACCTCTCGAGGATTGTACCGCCCCTGAGAGGTCTCGGCAAGTTCTCCCAGGGGCGACTGAGCGCTCTAAGCCATCAGGTCGTAGTCCCGTGGCGACCAAGCTAGAGCAGCATATATCTGCACCATGGCTGCTTGGTATAGCAGCGAGGTGGGCTTGGTGGCGTCGAACACGAACAGACCGGTCTCTGGGTCACGCGCGGACCGCCACATCTCATCGGCATAGTCCTGCATCATCTTGCGGTAGCGCTTGTCGTGGTTGACCGACTCCAGCAGCAGCAGGTTCTTGAAGAAGATAGCGTTGAAGGGCGGGTCCTGCCTATAGAGCCTGCCAGCACCTCCATAGTACTCCAGAGCCGCGTTGGCGATCGACTCAGCCCTCTGCAGGTATCGCCTCTCACCGGTGATCCTGTAGAGCAGCACGCTGGCACCGATCATGGTGCCCTGATTGTAGGACCACTGGGTCCTCTCGATGTTGCCGGCCAGGTCTATGTGGTCCCAGTACAGGCCGTTAGGTGCCAGCAGGCAGGTGTTCACCCAGTCATACATGCGCTTGGCCCACTGAAGGTAGTAGCGGTCGCCGGTGATCTCGTAGAGGTGCAGTCCAAGCTCAGCCCCAGGGGCGTTGCTCACGGTGTTACGGTCTCGGCTCCAGGAAGCCTGCGTCCAGAAGACCCCTCCTGGGCAGGGGTGCGTGGGATCGTTATCCCAACCGTACACCACCAGGTCGAAGACCTGCTTGGC
This sequence comes from Thermobaculum sp. T2p, assembly GCF_059335935.1. Classification (NCBI taxonomy): domain Bacteria; kingdom Bacillati; phylum Chloroflexota; class Chloroflexia; order Thermobaculales (SeqCode); family Thermobaculaceae (SeqCode); genus Thermobaculum (SeqCode); species Thermobaculum sp. T2p. The sequence goes on along the minus strand of NZ_JANZYQ010000002.1, from coordinate 143,435 downwards.
GCGTGCTAGTGCCTGCTGGTCGCCGGTCATCCTGTACCATTGCACCTGCTCCAGAGCGATCCACTCGTTGTCGTCGTAGAATTTGTCCCCACCACCTCCGAGCGGTGGGCGCACGTAGGAGTCGTAGCCTGGCGGGGTAGTGGTGTTGTTCCAGTAGAGCTCTACCCCCTCCAGCCTGTCGCTTACGGCGTCCTTGTACTGGGTGCCTATCTTACGGATACCAGCCAGGTCGATCGTTGCAGCCATCGCTTGGGAGAACGGCCACACGTAAGAATAAGGGTTCTGTCCGGGCTGCTCCGGGTACTGCTCCTTGTAGAGCTTGACGTCGGGCAAGTACAAGTAGCGTTGCATCGCCTCATAGGAAGCGATAGCCCGGCGCAGGTTCTTCTCCTGCCCTGAGCGCGCGTCCACACCTGATGAGCCGTAGGCTACAGACACTAACACCACGACGAGCGCTAGGCCTAGATACCACAACCTTCTGCCTACCATTTGATTGACCTCCTGCAAAACTTGTTGGATCACGTCCATGGCGTGCAGGATAACAGAGTTATACGGTTAAATACAAGATGTACAGGCCCAAAAGCACTGTTACTTCAAGTGTTATAGATATAAATATGCTGCTCCAACTCTGGCCGCGCAAAGCTGGCCTAGGCGGGAGCCCATGGTACCCAACCGGGGTCATGTAAAGAGGGCCCGGGAACATCTCCCCGAACCCTCACAGCGGCCTCCTTCCAGGTGTAAGAGCTGAGGCGTCGCCGCTTACCTGACTCTGTAGACCGCGCTCGCGCCACCTACGGTCTGCCCCGCCTCGTTGCGCTGCGCGACGCTCACGAGATACTCCTCGCCACCTTGTGCTTCGCGTGGTACTTCCAACCGCAGCGCCATCGGGTGAAGCTGGTTAGGCTGCTTCTCCACGCAGATAACCGCTTGCTCTTCCCGTACTTCCACCAACCGCTTGCCACCGCGGATGATCACCTCTCCTCCCTTCACGCTTACCTCCCCGATACCCGTTACCGATGGGCAGTCGAACCTCGATCCCTTCTCCAAGGTGAGGATACCGCGACAGCAACCGAGCATGGCTTCCACGCGTGTGCGCTCAATGAACACTAAGCCCCCCTCCCTCTGCTCATCACCCGAAGTTTTGGAAGTCAGGTCCACCTGCGGGAAAGCCTTGCCGTCCTCATCAAGCCCCAGGTAGAGGGGAATCGTCATCGGTAGCCGGCTCCGATCCACCAGGATCTCCATAGTGCGCTCGGAGTTGAATAGGTTGCCCGCAAGGAACGGGAAGGCAAGCGTCGTTGCTGAGAGCACGTCGATTACCGAGAGGTTGCGTTGTGCCAGGTTGTTGCGCCTGACGACAAGTCCCCCTCCCGCGGTGCTCACAGTTGCGAAGGCATAGTCGTTATCGGCGTTCACCATCGCCAGCAAGCAGGGATGCCAGCTCATGCCGCTGATCCATCCCCACAAAGTATCCACTTGTGAGGAGGATATCGTGAACTTAGCAATCGCCGATCCTCCGGCGGGGATGGAGGGGAAAGTGGCAGTAACTGGCGTAGGAGCTACGTGCGTAGCATCTACCGATGTCCAGTCGGCTGGGTAGACGAACTCCAATCCCACGTAGGGGGTGATGCGCGCGCTCACGGTCACGTTACGAGCATCGCGCGGGCCGTTGTTCGTCACCCTTACGTACAGATAGTTTGTCTGTCCACGCTCCACGTTGCTCGACCTGCTGGGATCGCCGGGATCGAACACGTTGTCGTCCATGATGCGCACGACGATGTCGGAGAAAGTCCAGAAGTTACCGCCAGGAGGGGTAGAGGGTTCAACCCCAGCATCTCCAGTCCAGTCTTTGATGAACACGTCGGAGAAGTCGAGTGCGCGCAACATGTTGATCCGCCCGTACCCCATCTGGTTGTTGCGCGTGCCGTTTGGAAAGCCGGGCGCATCTGCATAGGCACCTCCGACCTTGTCCGCCGTGCGCTCTATGACATCGCGCACTTGCTGAGGGGTCAGGGAGGTGTAGAGGCTACGGATGGCTCCCGCAAGTCCAGCCACGTGCGGGGTTGCTGATGAAGTGCCGTTGAACTGGAAGAAGTAGTCGCCAGCGGCATCTCCGCAGCTGGGGTAGTTCACGCACGCTACCATCCGAGGACCACCGTTGTTGGTGTTGTATCCCCCCGCTCCCTGGATATCCGTCGTGGGGATCTGCACGCAGGGGGCCACGACGGATATGCCTGGACCAAAATTAGCGCCCCAGCACTCGCCGTCAGCGCTCATAGGGTTCTTGCGGTTATCCGCCTGGTCTGATCCCCCTACAGCTATCACCAGGGGATTGCGGGCCGGATAGCGGTTGATCACGCCGGTGTTCTCGTTGCCGGTGGCCGCCACCAGCACGCATCCTCTGGTGTTGACGGCGTTGTTGATCGCTGGATCGATTATCGCGAAGTTCCACCCAGTGGGACCGAAGCCGTCACCTGGGGCGTAGACACCGAAGCTCATGCTGATCACGCGCGCGCCGTTGTTGGCCGCCCAGTTGATGCCCGCGGCGCACTCCGCATCCGTCCAATTCTGGAACGCCACGGGCATCAGGCTGCAGTTTCCCGCGACCCCCGCCACGCCCGCGGAGTTGTTGAAGCGCCCTAGAACTATGCCTGCACACGCCGTGCCGTGCGGACCTGTGGGAGATCCCGGTGGAGTCATCGTCCCCAGGTTGATGCCCTGCCCGGCTGCGCCGGGAGCAAACTGCAGATCTGGATGGGTCAGGTCGCAGCCCTGATCGAGCACGCAGACGATCGTCCCTGCCGCGCCGGTGGAGAGATCCCATCCCGTGGTGCCCGGGCCACCAGCCTGGATGCGTGTCATATTCCACTGTTGAGGGAAGAACGGATCGTTAGGGACTACCGTCAGCGGCTTGATCATAGGCATGGTCTCGAACTGCGCTTCGCTGACCCATTCTCGCTCACTTTCCAGAATCATCCTCTGCAACTCATAGGCGTTACGTTCCTCCGGACGATCGATCAGGTAGTACTTGTAATCTCCCAGATACTGGGATTTCTCACGTGCCTCGGAGAGCCCATAACGCTTCAGCCTGCGATCGAGGTTGCGCTGCACTTCCTCCTCGGGCTGCCGCAACCGTAATAGCAGCACGTGTGGCAGAGGACAGACCAGTCCTCCCAAACCAGGCACGTTGCCCAACCTATACACCGGCCCTATCCACTCTAGGAGCTCTCCAAGTGCGTTCCGTAACGCCGTGAACCTCTCCTGCTCGACGGGCTGACCAGCTTGTGATCGCAGCCAGTAAAGACGGTCGGTGTGGTTGACTACCTCGAAGGGGCTGCTGGGACGGGGTAGACGCTCTAAACCCCGCTCAAATCCCGGGGGTGAAGCTAGCTGTCCGCTCTCTAGAGCGAACCCAAACTCCCTCACCCGTTCCTCCACCTCCTCCATAGGCCTTGGCTCCCTGAAGGCCACCAATAGATGAGTGGGATCCAGAACCATGGAGGCACCAGAACCATGTATGAGTTCCCTTGGAAACCTTTCCATATCGACATCCTCCTCCTGCCGGCAAAGCACCAGCCGTAATGTGCTGAGTTTACTTCCCGATAGGTGCTCGCACAATCCTCCAAAGTGTAGTTTTTGGATGCCTCTGACCTGCATTAAAGTGCAGGTCAGAGGCATCACGGTTTCGTGGTCGCCGCCATAGGCCGATACGTACGTCCACATATGGCCCACCTAAGAATGGCTTACATGGGACGGTGGGTACAAAACCCTTATCGTCGTTGGCACCAGGCTTACTCACCGTTCTCTAGTGGACATAGAGATAGTTCGCTTTGGAGCTCTGGCTTCCTGCCCGTAGATAGGGTGTCGCCGAGCTCCCATATACGGCAGGGAAGCATGGTAGATATCTAGATGCAGCATCCAACTCGTGGTGGACTGAAAAGTTCGCAAGACATGCCTCACAGAGCCATGGCCCCTTCTTGAGCCATTGTACATAAGGCTGTCTTAGGTCTTTGCTGTTTTATACATAACCCGCTCATGCCTTTGTTGCGGGATCGACAGTCATCTAGCGCCAGGCGTGCCATAGGGCTTAGGACATATAATGATGGCACAAACCAGTTAGGATGTGTGGCAAAAGGTTACATAGGGTACGCTGTGTGCAGGCAGATGGCGGTGGGAGAGACTCCCACCGCTCATACAGGATCGCGGGCTAGCGCTGGATGCGCAGCACCTCTCCCTTCCCCGATAGTATGGCCCAGTTGGTCACGTAGATGGTGCCGTCCTTGGCGATGGCCAGCCCCCCTGGGGCATATAATCCATCGGATATCACCGTCGTTCTAGTGCCATCAGGCCGAATGCGTACTAACCGTCCCTGTAGGGTTGAAGGATCTTGAGGGTTGGCGTTGGCTAGGCTGTTCTTGAACATCTCGAGCACGTAGAGGCTACCGTCCGGCCCCCATGCCACATCTATGATGTTGGTGAAGCGGCGTGCGTAGATCCCGAGCTCGTGGCCGTATCTTACCTTGTACACCCTAGCACCATACTTGGGGAACGGGAACCCCGTAAGCTCGCCTACGTAATAAGCTCTGTCGGGGCCCTGGTCCACGGAGGTTGGTACCGGATCCATCCTCACCAGGCTGCCGTTTGGCCCCGGGACCATCCTCTTGGGGAAAGTTGCCAGGGTAGATATACGCCCATCTGAGCGCCTTATCTTCAACAAGGAGTTCCCGCCCGCGTCAACTACGATGTGTCTTCCCGGGAGCGTCAGCAATGCGTAGGGGTTGCTGTCGATGCCGTCGTGTGCGGGGTCATGCCGTTTCTCGTAGGCCCATAGGTCAGCCTTGCTTCGCATCACACCATCCGGCCTGATCTTGAGCAGCCTGCCGAAGTTGATGCCCTTGTTGCCCAGTGCTGGCCTGAGGTTGCTCCCACCAACGAGCACGAAGTAGTCGAGTGCGTGGTGGCCATCTACCCTAACAGCTGACCAGGTAGTGGATACATCGTGCGGACCGAGGGCAAACGAGCCATCGGGATTCGCAGCAGAGGGAAGCCCCTTGACGATCCTTACCTGGTGGCCGGTCCAGACCTTGGTGATCGCGCCCGTAGTACCGTAACAGAGTTTGCCCTCTGGCGCGTTGGCACAAGGACCGGTGCCTCCTTTGCCAGCCTCAGCCACGTAGATTGCCCCATCTGCGCCGATCGTCAGGTGGCGGGGGTTGTTCAGCCCGCTGGCTATGACCGTCATAGTGGCAGCCTGGGCATGACCTATAGGTGACGCCAATACTATCAGAAGCAGGGTGATTATAAATAGCCTATGCAAAACATACTTGTTACCTGGCATATTACGTACTCCTTATGGAATATTGACCTAAGGTCGGATGCTGAGTGCATATCACCTCCTTTATCACCCCTCGTGATCTGGGCGTTAGGCCTAGCGGAGAGATAGGACTTTGGGGGCAACGCTAACAGCGTCTACCCTGTGGGTCGAACACACGTTAGGCTACGACCTAGTGATGTTACGCCCGATATATGTGGAGACCGCGTAGGTTAGGTTGAGTTACGGTATCGGAACGTCCTGGAAGTTGAGGGCGTTTTCCTGCTAGGGAAGATCATGCGTCCAGGTGATGGATACGTCCATTTCAGCTCTTGCCCATGGCTAGGGCAGGTGCTCGTGGGGGCAAGGGCCTGCTGGCGGCACGCTGCCGTAGACCTCTACCGTATGCCCGTGGCGCTCTCCGGCCCATATGAGCCGCGTATAGCTCGGGCGTAGGAGCGCCTTCCACAGCAGCGATTGCTCGAACAGCTCCTCTTCGGGGGGTAGCAGATTGAACACCGAGCGGGATGCCAGCAGGATGAGCTTCTTGCGTGCACGGCTGAGGGCGACGTTGAGCCTGCGCGCGTCCAGGATGAAGTCGCTGCGCTGCAGCAGGTAGGCGGGATCGCTCTCGGTGGCGCTGACGATGATGACGTCCCGCTCATCCCCTTGGAAGCGCTCGACGGTGTCGACCGCAGACCTAAGGATCTGTCCGGTCTCCGGATCCCGCCGTACCAAGTAGGGCACGTGCTCTCTGAGGTCCATTCTCTGCATCCTGTGAGGCACGACTACGCCCAGACCAGTGTTCACATCAAGCTCCAGCGGTGGAGATGAGAGGACCTGTAGTACGGGTTCCAACAGCCTACACTCGAACTCGTTGCGCGTTTGGCTGCTGCTCTCGTCATGCATCACGACCGTCAACGGATGCTCGGGTGAGAGTACGGCCCGCACGAAGGGATCGTCCACATCCAGTGGCGGGAGGACGTCCTGGCGCTGAGAGTAGAAGTTGAGGTCGTCGTACCGCCTGTAGATCTGGTCGGAGAGGAACCGCGCGATGTCCTTGTGCAGGCGATAGCTGCGTTCGAACTTGATCATCTTCGGCCTGGGCTGCATCTCTGCGAGCGTCTGGAACAGGGAGCGGTAGGTCTTGAACTGCTGGAACGTGCGACGGAGCTCGCCCTCCCAGTCGTGCTGGACGATGGGAGGCATCTGGCGGTGGTCGCCCACCACGATCAGCTGGCCATCTAGCCTTAGGGGCAGCGCGGCCATTATCGCCTCTGGAATGTTCATCTGCGATGCCTCATCCAGCACCAGGCACTCGAAGAGCTGATGGCCAAAGAGGCATCCGGGATTCCCCAGCTTGCATCCCCAGCGCTCGAATATCATGCGCCTGATGGACGCCGGCGTGGCCCCAACCACGGCCCACATGAGGGCTTCGAGCTCCCGAGCAGCGTTCCGGCAATCTTTTTTGCTCGTGTAGAGCTTGATGCGTGAGTGCTTGAGGGAGGAACTGTCTTCCTTGGTGGTCACCCGCATCATCGGCAGGTTCCACAGCCGCTCGTCAAAGTACTCGGAGAAGCGCTCCCGATCGGCGACTGACAGCTCTGACCTGATGCCCTCCAGTTGGTCGAGCACCTCCGCTACCTTGCCAAGGAGCACGTCGGTGGCGGCGTGCGTCTTGCAAGATAGGAGCACCCTGAGACGCATGCCCGCTGCCATAGCTCCTTGGATGCGTGCCAGCACGGCGTATGCGGTAGTGGTGCTCTTGCCGGTGCCCGGAGGTCCCTGTACGAGCAGCAGAGGGGCTTCCCCGAGCTGCCCTACGTACTCCCGCTTGGAGGGCTCCATCTCGTCCAGGTGTCCGATGCTCGCCAGCCACTCCAGTCCCTGCAGGAAACGCGCCTGCGCCTGAGCGGCCTCCTGTGGCCAGCACATCCTCTGCCTGCCCGGGGCCACCAGCCGCTCATACAGGGCGTTCCTGCCCTCGCGCAGCCCACGCACGACGAGCGCGCAGTACAGGCCGTACCAGTCGTTGGGATCTTGATCGAGCACGTACTGCTGACCGTCCTGCAGGGGGGCAGCCATATCAGACTGGCCGTTGGTAGCGAACACGTAGTGCTTGATCTCGCAATCCTTGGAGCTGCGCCTCTCGCTCACCGTCACGTCGATGTAAGCCTCGCGCACTTGCCCCTGCTCGTCACCCAACGTCTCGATGTGGTCGATCCTGGCTCCCAGACCGTACAGGATCTGCCGGAAGGTCGGGGCGAAGGGCTCTTTGTTAGGAGCATCGGGGCGCGTGTCGCGTGTCCATCGTGGGGAGATGATGACCTGGGAACCCTCCTCGATGTCGACCAGCGCCAGTATCTCGTCCACACTGAGGTCGAGGTCGGAGTTGTCGACCTTCAGCCTGTAGCGGGCTGGGCGCTTGCCCTCGGCCAGCATCTCCTGTTGCTCTGCGAGCATCTCGGGTGGCTGGAAGCTCTCCTCGTAGCGCACGATCAGCGAGGCGCCTGCGAGCACCCGGTCCTCGGGTCGCCTCTGCACGTTCTCCTTCCATGTGGATAGCTCCACCATGCGCTCCATAGTAAGGAACTCCTCCAGGGCATCCGCTAGGGTGTGGGCCGACTCCACGTCCGTCAGCTCGGGCAGCCGAAATCCCCTCTTCGTGGTGTACTTGTTGGGCTCCAGCGAGGAGGCGATGTACTCTATCGCCTCCAGGCGCTTGATCTCGAACGCCCGCAGCAGCTCTAGCGTGATGCCTTTTCTGTATCCCGCGTAAGGATCTCCCCTCCCCTGGAAGTACTCCGGGGGATCCAGTCTACCCCAGGCAGCATAGGCGTACTCCAAGGGGATATCGCTGCCGAAGCGCGGGCGTGACATGTACCATGACGAGTCCTCCTGGTCTGAGAGCTTTCCCCAGCAGTCAAATATGCCCACCCTGAAGATCTCCTTGAAATTCGGATCCCCGTCCCATCGGAAGTGCTTGCCATTGACCCTTAGATCGCTAGCTACCATGTACAAGCTCTGGCAGTGGAACGGCAGGTTCTTGAATCGCCTGATCTCCTCGCTCAGGGAGGTGACCATGGGCGAGTCGAAAGCCGCCACCTGAGTGATGAAGTCATGTAAGTTGGTGGCTCCCAAAATGGCATCCAAGTGACGCCCAAGGCTCTCCAGCAGGTGCCGCTGATCCTCTCGGTCGTAGAACACCAGGTGTATAGGCACCTCACCTTTCTCGTTGCGCACGGCGAGCTGGTCGAGCGCCACCAGGAGGGCCTGCACCCAGTCGAGGAAAAGCTTCCGCTCGCTACCCAGGTTGGGTGGCTCCTGGGTGATGCGCACGACGTTGCCCGCCCTATGCTTCATACCACCTTTGTGAGCGACGATGCGCGCCCCCAGCATGTAGATGCAGTCCTGCATGTAGTCGTACTGGGAGTCGATGTAGATCATTACCAGGTTGGGATGCATCTCCGGGGAGCAGGTCGGCAGGGACGAGTACCCGCTGTCTGGGATATCGGATCGCACCCTCTCCCCTTCCTTGTACCTGTGACGCACGTATCGCTTGGCGCGGTATATGAGCTCGTCGAGCCGAGGAGCAAGAGCCCAGGACCTCCGCAGGCTACGTACTCGCTCCCTCTGCTCTGGGGGCGTCTGCAGTCGGCCGTTTACGATGTTCTTGAGGTTCGCTACCTGATGGACCTTCGTCAGCCCTGCATCCAGCAGGGCTGACTTCTCGGTGGTGGAAATGAACGGGATCATGGAGAGGTCATCGTGCTCGTAGGCCCATTTGAGGCAGAAGCGGGAGTAGATGCATGCGTCACAGCTGGCGTTCAGGTGGAAGAAGACATCCTCAAAGCGAGAGGCCAGCACCCTCTCAGCCCTGGAGTCCTCCCCAAGCAGGAGGCTGTCCAGCATCTGTGCGAAGACGTCGGGGTCTTCCATGATCTGTAGGCAGGCATCCTCGAGCCCAAAGAGCTGGAGTGCCTGCTCTCTCTCCCTCTCAAGTTGCCTCCTGGCCTCCTCATCCAGCGACTCGTCCGTCTCCGCGCATCTATAGAGGATGCCCATGCACAGAGATTTGGCCTTGATACCTGCGCTATCCAACAGCTGCCGTACCATCCGCTCGTAGCAGGCCAGCTGCAGCCGATGGTCTATTGTGACCACCGCCGAGTACTTGATATCGGCTATCAGGATATGCAGCTCCCCGTTAGGATCACGTTCCAGACGCAGCAGGTCGGGCCTGCCCGGTATCTCCCATCCTCCATCGCCTTGGGAGAATATCATCCCAGGCTGGTAGAGCACGCACACTTCGGTGGGCGTGAGCTCCTGGATGTACTCGATGATATAAGCGCTGTGATCGGCATTCCCCCGGAAGGTTGAGAAGGACTCCAATCGGTAGTGCTCCCCGATCTTGCGGATTATCTCCTGCTCAAAGACGTTGCCGGCGGAGGTGAGCATCGGTGGTACCTTGTGAGGTGACAGACCACATCTGCGCAGGAAGTCGTTGGTGTTACCCTGGTCATGTAAGCGCAACCTCAGGAAGCGCTCGCACTGACCCACGCGTACGAAGTCAGCCAGGCTGGTGGGCGTGATCCGCCGCTCTCCCGGGTAGACATCCAGCCCGTCGTCACCTTCCCGCACCATGATCTCCTTTCTCTCCAGGTCGCTTATCAAGGCGACCAACCCCTTGGATGTAAGAAACTTACACCAAAGCTCAGGCGTCGTCAAATCGCTTGCCAATGTCTAACCAAATATTAACCCATCTGGCACTAATTGTTGTATTATGTAAGGGCAAGCAAGGAGAACATCATGGAACACTCCGATGACCCACCGATCTGGCACCATCTACTGCGCGATGAGGGGCTGGAACCCTCTCAAGGATGTCCTCGGTGCGCACAGTACGAGCAGATGATGCTGAGACTAGAGGAGGAGCTATCGAGCATACGCCGCTACCTGCTGATCTCCGACACCCGTAATCAGCTCCGGTACCTAACACTTCGCAGGCGCGAGCTGAGGGACGACCAGGATATAGTCAATTAGGCTAGGCACCTGCCTTGTTGAGTATCCCCTGAGCCTCATCACGAGAGGAGCCGGCGGCCACAACCACCACCGTCAGCCCTTGGGCGATCGCCCCCTCAACCTCGTCTATCTCCTCATCTGTGGCGCCGAGATCCTCCAGCAACTCGTCTATGGCCGCATCCGGCTGGTGCGCATAGGACACCGCCAGCGGGCCACCCACGACGGCACCAAGACCTGGCACTAGGATGCCGGTGCTGCCCACGCTGATCCCCTCTCCAAACGGAACGTTCTCATCGGTCACCACCTCGAGCGAGCCCATGCGGCTCACCTCCATCTCCTCCTCGGAAGGTATCTGCTCCGGGTCTGCGGGATGGGGCACAACGACACTGATCTGTTCGGTGCTGAAGCCTCCGTCGATGAGGGCGCGCAAGGCGTCCAGAGCCAACTGCTGGCTCTCAAACGCCTTCACCGCTACCCCCAGTATATCTTTGGCCATGCGATCACCTCCTCATACGGATCTCCCAGTGACCCATTGAGCAACAAGCATACCAAGCTCCTAAGAGGTAGCAATGGTATGGGCAATAGCTAATAAGGTGGTATCCTTCTTGCGATGTGGGGAGCGTCGCTTGTTGTACAGCCGGTAGGAGGCATAAAATGGCAGCAACTGATGTAGTCTGTGGCATGCAGGTCGATGAGGAGCAGGCAGAGACCTCAGGCCTCACCAGCGAATATGGTGGCCAGACCTACTACTTCTGCTCGCCCGGATGCAAGCAGACGTTCGATCAGAACCCCGAGGCATACGCTGCTGAGCAATCTGGTATCTAGATGCCGGGGACCCGTGCGGGTCCCTCTGCTAGCGGTAAGTGTAAAGCCCTGGGACTAAGTCGAAGGTCTATGTTGGACCATGCACCCGTGCACTTGGGGCGTCCGCTTGCCACCCAGACCAGAGCTATCCTCCTGAGTTGTGGTGTAGCATGACAGAACTTTCATGGATTCCTGACTTGGCTCTCATTGGTTGTTCATGGCCAGCAAATAAGATAGAAGGGTAATCCTAAGATAGAACAGGAAGGAAGCTCCTTGCGCTGGATGCTGCTGACACTCATGATGGCTGTGGCTCTCTACGCCGCCTGGATGCACGATACCAACCGTGCGCTGCCCTTCGTCAAGCTGCCGCCCGTCAGGGGCACAGAGATCGCTCGCGTGTTGCCGGATCCCACAGCCACGCCGGTCAGCAAGGTGCGTGTACCTCAAGGAGTGCCCATACGACCGTCGCTGCAGAAGCAAGTAAACGCGTTGATGGCGGATGTAGAGCGGGTGCGAGGCCTGCGCTTTGAGCGCCACATCTCTCCCCGCTTCCTCACCTCTGCCGATTTTAGGGTTTACTATCGTGCCATGCTCGCTAGAGAGTGGCCACAGGCCCAGCGTCAGGCTCAGGAGGATACACTCATCATGTTCGGCCTGGCATCCCCTTCATTTAATATCAACCGCGTGTTGGAAGATGACCCCAGCGACTCCATCCTGGGTTTCTATGAGCTCGCCAGCAAGCGTATGTTCATTATCGGACGACCCAACGATCTAGATCCGGCCAACAAGGTGACCTTAGCTCACGAGCTCACACACGCTCTGCAGGATCAGCACTTCCGTATCCAATCCATGTATGAGCGAGCTCGCGACAACGAGGACGCGGAGCTGGCCCTCCGAGCGCTCGTGGAGGGCGACGCCACCCTAGCCGAGATGCTCTACGTGGGGGATACCAAGATCGACGAGTCCAAGGCCCAGGTGGCTGCTCGCCAGGACGGCACCACCTTCACCAGCATCTCCAGCGGTCCTGCTGTGCTGGCACTCAAGACCCTTTTCCCCTACCTACAAGGTGCGTCTTGGGTAGGACAGCTGTACAGGAAAGGGGGCTGGGCCGCGGTCGACCGTGCGTACGCCGATCCCCCACAGTCCACCGAACAGGTGCTCCACCCCGAAAAGTACCTTAGGCGCGACCAACCGACGTGGGTAGAGCTGCCTCGGCTGGACAGCGCCCTCGGGCCCATGTGGCAGCAGGTCACCGAGAACACCATGGGGGAGCTCCAGGTGCTGGCGATGTTCCTTCCTCAAGGAAGTGATGCAGCGAGGAAGGCAGCGAGCGGCTGGGACGGTGACCGCTATCGTATATACCAATATGGTGAGGGCAAAGTGTTGGTGTGGGAGTCGGTTTGGGATACCACTAAGGACGCCCGTGAAGCGGAGGATGCGCTCAGACAGCAGCAGATAGCTCTCAACGACGATGTGTTCGGTCGAGATCCCATCACCCGCAACGGGGTGTTCTATCTGGACGGTGCGGATAGCAGCGTGCGCCTGGCGCGCCGGGGAGACCGAGTGTACCTCGTCGTAGCCTCGGGGACGACGCCGCGCACGGCCGACAAGGTTATGCGCACCCTACTAGACTAGCGCTACGAACTTGCCTTCGGATTGGTTGGCCTTGGCTGTAACGCCAAGGTTTTTGGGGTGTCCCTATAAGGTGAACGCGCATTGAGAGCACGGAGGGATTATGGAGAAGTTGTGCGCCAACTGCGGGGGCTACCATGTGGATCACCTGGAGATGTTGCGTCTGGCTGGTGGCAAGCTATGCTGGTGCGCCCGCTGCGGCTGCAAGCGCAAGCTTAGGGCGATGCTCGCGACTTCTGATGGTGTGCGGGCACTGGCGGAGATTCGGGGCCCACAGGTGGAGAGTATCATGCGCGCGCTGATGAGCCGGGACTAAGCCCTCCTGCACTGCTGCTAACCATGCAATGGCAGATCCACCACGGGCTCCTCCGTGGGGAGGCCGTCCTCCCGTGCGCAGGTCAGGCAATACCCTTCTAGGCTGAGCACCTGCTCGGGGCGGCTACCGTAACGATAGACGGTGATCCCCTTGCACCCCAGCTCGTACGCCAACCTGTAGGCAGACTCCACGTCCTCGGGTGTCGCCTCTTGTGGCAGGTTGATCGTCTTGCTTACGCCGTTGTCGACATGTCTCTGGAAGGTGGCCTGCATCCGCACGTGCCACTCCGGAGATATCTCTAGCGCCGTGGCAAACACTCGCCGCAGGTCCTCTGGCAGAGTCGGTAGGTCCCTCACCCTGCCGGTGGCTATTACGTGCTCCCTGAGATGGTCGTCTAGCACACCTCGCCTGCGGGCCTCCTCGAGAAATACGGGGTGTATCTCCTGCTTGAGCTCCCTGCCTCCCAGAGCACGGCGCGTGTAGGTGAGCGCGAAGAGGGGCTCTATGCCCGCAGAGCAGTCCGCGATGATGCCGATCGTGCCGGTGGGCGCTATGGTGCGGGTAGTGGCGTTACGCATTCTTGGTCCACCCCGACGGTCGTAGTCGCTCCCTGGGTAGTTAGGGAAGACCCCGCGCCTCTCGGCGAGCTTGATCGAGGCCTCTACCACTCTATCCTCCACGAAGCCCATAAGCTCTTCGGCCAACGATAGGGCCTCCTCCGAGTCGTAGGGCACGCCTAACTGGAAGAGCAGGTCCGCCCAGCCCATTACTCCTAGCCCTATCCTGCGGTTGCGGCGACATATATCCTCGATCCTTGGGTCGGGGTAGTGATTGATATCTATGACGTTATCCAGGAAGTGCACTCCGAGATCCACCAGCTCCCCTAGCTTGCGCCAGTCCAGTTGTCGGCGCTCCGGAGGGCCCGTCACTACCGCGTTGAGGTTGATCGAGCCCAGGCAACAGGCCTCGTAAGGATGGAGAGGCTCCTCCGCGCAAGGGTTGGTCGCCTCGATCTCTCCCAGATGCTTGGTGGGGTTCTGCCTGTTGATCGTGTCCAGCGCTACCAAGCCAGGCTCGCCGCTGTCCCACGCCTCCTGGACGATGAGCTCCCAGATCCTCCTGGCGTCCTCGCGCTCCCACACCGAGTGATCGCGCGGGTTGACTAGCGGATACTTCTCGCCTTTCTCAACGGCGTGCATGAACTCGTCGGTGATACCGACCGAGATATTGAAGTTGTTGAGGGCCCGCCTGTCCCGCTTGCTCGTGATGAATTCCCTTACGTCGGGATGGTCCACGCGCAGGATCCCCATGTTGGCGCCTCTGCGCTTGCTCCCCTGCTTGATCGTCTCAGTCATGGCGTTGTAGAGCATCATGAAGGATACCGCACCGGAGGAAATACCCCCGGTGGAGTGGACTACATCCCCGCGCGGCCGCAGACGGGAGAAGGAGAATCCCGTGCCTCCCCCGGTCTGCTGGATCAGCGCCGCGAGCTTGAGCGTGTCGAATATTCCCTCCAGCGAGTCCTCTATCGGCAGTACGAAGCAGGCCATGCACTGAGAGGAAGGTGTGCCCGCGTTCATGAGAGTGGGGCTGTTGGGCAGAAACTCCAGGCGCGCCATCGCTTGGTAGAACCTCTCAGCAGTGTCGGCTACTTGCGATCGCGGACCGTAGAGCGCATCGGCGTCCGCGACCGCCCTGGCCACGCGCCAAAACATCTCGGCCGGTGTCTCGATGATCTCCAGTTTGGCATTGCGTCGCAGGTACCTCTCCTCGAGCACGATCAGGGCGTTCGCCGATAGCTTGGGCTCCTCCAGCCGCGCTGGCCTATCCATAACCTTACCTCCTGTGACACCAATCGGAGTTTAACATAATTATGCAACTTTGCGTACAAGCCCAAGGCAGATGTGGCAAAGGGGCCATCTTGGGATTATAGTGCGTGTATGAGGGAGCTGTACGTTAGAAGAAGAGGGAAGCAGGATCGCAGGCGGCTGTCGGGATGGTTGCTGCTATCGGCAGCACTCTTGGCGGTGACCTTGGCAGGGTATATAGTGACCAGAGGGTCGGGAGCTCAGAGGGAAGCCACCACGACGGGATCAGAGGGGAGCACAAGCCCCCCGGCACTCGTAGCCACCAGCGTATTGCCGACGGAGGCCCCAACATCCCTCCCAACGCCCTTCCAGGAACCAAAACCCACAGAGGCTCCGGCTAGAGCTTCCAAGGCCACGCAAGCAGCTTCTCTGGGGAACAAGGCTTACGCACGCGCCAGGAGGAAGCATAGGGAGAGCAGGATGCCTAAGGTGCCTCCCACGCCCACTCCTAGACCCACCCCTACGCAGGTCCCCACGCCCACGCCTCTGCCACCAACGCCGACTCCAACGCCTGTACCGCCGACGCCTACGCCGACGGCTACTCCCACTCGCGACGGCTTCGTTGGCTACGTGCAGCGCATAGACGCCAACACTCGCGACCGCATGCGCTACTCCTGGAGGCCGGGGTGTCCCGTATCCCTGCAAGAGCTGAGGCTCGTGACGGTCAGCTACTGGGGGTTCGATGGTAAGCCGCATATGGGGGAGCTAGTGATCCACGAGCGATACGCCTACGCCATAGTGCAGGTGATGCACGAGCTGTACGATGCTAGGTATCCCATAGAGAGGATGCAGCTCGTGGACGTCTACGGCGGGGACGACGACAGGTCTATGGCCGCCAACAACACCTCGGCATTCAACTGCCGTTCCGTGACAGGGCGTCCTGGTGTGTGGTCTGAGCACTCCTACGGCTGGGCGATCGATATCAACCCCGTGCAGAATCCCTACGTCACAGCTAATGGCGTGGTGTTGCCCTCTGCCGGCCAGCGCTACCTGGATCGTACGCAGGACCTACCCGGGATGATCCATCCAAACGACGTAGTTGTCAGTGCGTTCGCGCGCATCGGCTGGAAGTGGGGCGGTTACTGGTCGGATCCCAAGGACTACCAGCACTTCTCTGCCACCGGCAGATAAGCCGATGGATCGCTGGGGGGTTGACATTTCTCTAGCGATTTGCTAGACTTTCAACGACTGAGGGGGAGTATCTTAGTCAGGCGTCATCGTCAGTACGGCCGCAAGGCCCGGTGCCGCCGGCTGGATGAGGCCAAGAGAGACCTTCAGCTAGAAATTAGCTGGAGGTTTTTTCATGTCTGTTGACCTTTGGATATGGGCTATATTCCTAGGGGCTATAGCCTTCTTCCTGCTGCTCGACCTCTTCGTGTTCCACCGCGAGGCGCATGTGGTCTCCATGCGCGAGGCCGCAACCTGGAGCGTGGTTTGGATAGCTTTGGGCTTAGCTTTCGGTGCATTTGTCTGGTTCTGGTTTGGTCCCACGGCCGCGGGCGAGTACCTAGCAGGTTACCTTATAGAGAAGAGCCTATCGGTGGACAACGTCTTCGTGTTCGCGCTGATCTTCTCCTACTTCGCGGTGCCCGCCGCCTATCAGCACAGGGTGCTGTTCTGGGGAGTGGTGGGCGCCATCCTCATGCGCGCCGCGTTCATCGCTGCGGGCGCGGCCCTGCTGGAGACCTTCCACTGGATCATATACATCTTCGGTGCGCTGCTCGTGGTCACCGGCGTGAGGATGGCCAGTCGGAGTCATGACGAGGTACATCCAGAGAGGAACCCCCTGCTGCGCCTGGCGCGCCGCTTCATCCCCATGCTCTCCGAGTACAGAGGGCAGCGCTTCTTCGTGCGGGAGGGGGGTAAGCTGTGGGCCACGCCCTTGTTGGCCGTGCTGATAGTGGTGGAGACCACGGACGTGATATTCGCGATCGACTCCATCCCAGCGATCTTTGCCGTCACTCAGGAGCCGTTTCTGGTGTTCACATCCAACGCCTTCGCGATCCTTGGTCTAAGGGCGCTCTACTTCCTCCTTGCGGGGATGATGCATCGGTTTGTGTACCTGAAATACGGCCTGGCAGGCATCCTGGTGTTCGTGGGAGCCAAGATGCTCCTAAGCGACGTTTACAAGGTGCCCATCTGGATCTCCCTAGCGGTGATAGCCATCTTGGTGGGCGCCTCCGTGATAGCCTCCCTGCGCGCGACTGAGACCCGTTCTCAAGAGGCGGTGCACGAGCATAGCTAGCCGGGTGCCCACCTTTTCTCTACCCTCCCTATACCCCCGGTCAACCATTCCGGTTTGGCCGGGGTGTATGCTTGCAGGGTCAGGCATGTAGGGCCAAGGAGGAAACGGATGTACGGTACCATAGCTGAGATGCATGTGCGGGCGGGCATGGAGGATGCGCTGGCAGAGATCGTCGATCGACAGAGGGCAAGACATCACGAGATCCCAGGATACCTGATGTCCTGGGTCTTCCGCTCCGACGCTGATCCCGATGAGTATTGGCTGGTAGCTATATTCCAGGATAAGGAGACCTATACGCGCAACGCCGATAGTCCAGAACAAGACGAGG
Source organism: Thermobaculum sp. T2p (assembly GCF_059335935.1). NCBI lineage: Bacteria > Bacillati > Chloroflexota > Chloroflexia > Thermobaculales (SeqCode) > Thermobaculaceae (SeqCode) > Thermobaculum (SeqCode) > Thermobaculum sp. T2p. The sequence goes on along the minus strand of NZ_JANZYQ010000002.1, from coordinate 125,915 downwards.
AGTACCAGATGATTCGGGCGCTGCTGACAGCAGACCCTGTCTGGCACGACGGCGAGGTGGTGCACACAGACTCAGCAGAGAGCTAGATCCTGATCACGACTTTGCCAAGGTGCTTCCCGCTCTCGAGGTAGCTGTAGGCCTCTGGGGCGTTCTCGAAAGGGAACACCCGGTCGATTACCGGATGCAGCTGCCAGCGTTCGATCGCCTCGATCATCTCCTCGAGGTGTCGCAGGCTGCCAACGTAGACGGAGTCCACGCGGACGCCCTTGTCGTTCCTCCCAGCTTCTTCTAGGTTCCCAGGGGCGCCGCTCAGCAACCCCACCAGCGTGATGTGGCCTCCCGCGCGCGTGGCCCTGAGCGACTTGGGCAGCGTCCCGGCACCTCCCACCTCTACCACGTGGTCAACACCCAGGCCGTCGGTGAGCTCGAGCACTTCTTGGTCCCAGTCGGGGTGCTCCCGATAGTTGATGCCCGCATCAGCACCCAGCTCCCGTGCTCGCTCTAGCTTGTCGTCGCTGCTGGAGGTCACTATGACCTTGGCACCCACATGCTTGGCGATCTGGAGCGCGAAGATGCTCACACCGCCCGTACCCAGCACAAGCACCGTCTGCCCAGGCGCAATCTTGCCCAGCACCATCAGGCTCACCCAGGCCGTGACGCCGGCACAGGGCAGCGTTGCCGCTTCCTCAAAAGACAGCAGATCCGGGATTCTAGCGACCCCCGTCTCCGCGAGCACGACGTACTCCGCCAGCACACCGTCTAGATCTCCTCCTAGTGCTGAGGATGTCTTGGATTCATCTGGAGGTCCATCCACCCAGCTCTGGAAGAAGGCGCTCGCTACTCTGTCTCCCGGTCGAAGTCGAGTCACACCCTCTCCAACCTGTACCACTTCGCCGGCGCCGTCGGACAGCGGTACCAGCGGCAGGCGTGGGGATCCCCTTCTGTAGCTCCCGCGGGCTACGAGCAGGTCGCGGTAGTTGAGGCTCGCGGCATGCATCCTCACCAGCACCTGCCCAGGCCCTGGAGATGGCGTAGGCCGCTCGACGAGCGTTGGCATCCTCCCTTGCGGGTCCCTAAGCTCATATGCGCGCATATGCACCCCCTTGTGCGAGATGTCCCTTCCAGTGTAGTGGCCGGATGCATCCTCCGCAAGGAGCGGAGACCTAAGATACTGAAGTACCCATGGTAACTACTACCCCTCGATCGAATTCAGTTGGTGGCCCACCGGCAGTAACGTGCCCCAGCGCGTAGATCCCCGACGAGATGAGCTTGACTGGAACCTTTGTCCGCTGCGGACGTGCGCGAAGTAGGTTCTCCATCGCCTCTATCGGTGGAGCTATCAACGTGGTCCCTATGCCTAGCCTCCACAGGTCGTTGGTGTGTTCGGGCAGAGGTTGCCCGCCACCACGACCACGATGTGGCCGCAGGAAATCCCCTCGAGTGGTCCCCAGGACGTGGCCGCGGGGTTCATCCAGTACCATCAGGATCCTTACGCCGGCCTCGATTCTCAGCCCTGGCCTCCATGAGCCTCTTTGCCCTGTCTGCTATCCAGATGCTTCCACATCGCTCCCTATTATCGACCAACACGACCTTGTGCTGGATTATATCGTCATTTATGCAAGGGTTACGGTTGACGAGTGAGGCGTAACAGGCATAATACCTAATACGATGGTACGAAGAGGTAGAGTATGCACTACACCGTGGTAGCTGATGATCTGACTGGTGCCGCCGACTCCGCAGCGCGGTGCCTCTCAGCGGGGCTGAGGGCACGGGTGTCGCTGGGCGGCGGGGCCTCGGCTTGGTACGATGTGGAGGCGCTAGACGCTGCCACTCGTCACATGCCCCCGGCGACAGCTGCTGAGGTCGTCGCCGGGGTTGTGAAGCGCTGCCTGAAGATGGGGGCCATGGAGGTGTACAAGAAGGTGGACTCAGTCCTCAGGGGGAACGTGGGCGCCGAGCTAGAGGCCGCCATGCGAGCGGCCGGCGCCGAGCTCGCCCTGCTCTGCCCGTCCTTCCCTGAGCAGGGCAGGACGGTAGTCGGTGGCCACCTCCTAGTGAACGGTGCACCCGTGAGCGCCACACCCCTGGGACGTGAGGTGGGTATGACCAGCTACGTCCCCAAGATCCTTAGGGTGCAGACCTCGCTGGCGGTGGGGCTGCTGCCCTTGGAGACCGTGCGCAGTGGCCCTGATGCGATCGTACGGGAGCTGAAGGCGTTGGGGCGCTCGGGAGCTATGATCGTCGTGGCCGATGCCTGTTCCGGTGAGGACCTCTCGGCCATAGCCGACGGAGCACGTGTCCTGGGCCGCAGCTGCCTGCTTGCTGGCTCCGCGGGCCTGATCTCCGCGCTAGCCCCTCACTGGGCCGGGGAGCTACCACCGCCTCAAGTGCTCGTGGTGGTGGGCTCGCTGCATCCTGCCGCTCGGGCACAGGTGCGCCTGCTTCTGGAGAGGGAGCCCTGCGCGCTGGTGCGCACTGGCAATGATGAGCGCCCAGATGACTCCAGCAGGGTGATTGTGCTCCTTACTCCAGATGAGGGCATGGAGGGGGATCATGTTGGAGAGCTGGCGAAGCGAGCCGCGCAGGTGGTGCGCTCGTGCCGGGTGTCCGGGATGGTCGTCACTGGCGGAGACTCGGCGAGGGCAGTGCTAGAGGCCATTGGGGCCTCAGGAGTGGCGCTGCTGGGTGAGGCTTTGCCGGGCTTGCCCTACGGACGCCTGGTCGGCGGGGATTACGAGGGTATGCCGGTGGCGACGAAGGCCGGCAGCTTTGGTGATGCCGAGGCCCTGTGGAGGGCAATTATCAAACTGGAGGAGATGGCTGGTGAGAGATAGGCCGTTGCTTGCAATAACTATGGGAGATCCGGCGGGCATAGGTCCCGAGGTGATAGCGAAGGCGCTGTCGCACCGGGAGCTGTACGATCTGTGTAGACCGCTCGTGGTGGGGGATACGGCTATTCTCGAGCGACACCTGCAGTTCTCTTCAGAGCTGAAGGCTGTCCATCGAGTAGATGCTCCCAAGGAAGCCGCCTACGAGTACGGGACGCTGGATGTGCTCCAGATAGCCACGGACGTCTCAGGAGTGCGACCTGGGCAGCTTTCGGCCGATGCCGGCACGGCGGCTGTGGAGTGCGTGCGGGTTGCGGCCACTCTGGCGCGCGATGGCCAAGTGGATGCCATCGTCACGGCTCCTCTTAACAAGGCGGCGATGCACCTGGCAGGGTACAACTATCCAGGTCACACCGAGCTGTTGGCTGAGTTCTTTGGCGTTAGGAAGTACTCCCTCGTGCTTACCACCGGCCAGCTCTTCGTGTTCCACGTGACAACCCACGTGTCACTGCGGGAGGCCATCGAGCTGCTTACCGTCGACAGGGTGCTGGGAACGATCGAGCTGGCGCACAGCTTTGCATCCGCCCTGGGTAGGAGCGGGGAGACGATCGCAGTGGCGGGGCTGAATCCCCATGCGGGTGAGGGGGGACTCTTCGGGCGCGAGGACGAGGAGGTTATCCGTCCTGCGGTCGAGACCGCTAAGGGGAAGGGGATTGGCGTGGAGGGTCCCCTGCCGGCCGACGCGCTATTTCCCAAGGCCGTGCAGGGAAGATATCGCTTCGTGGTAATGATGTACCACGACCAAGGACATGTGCCCTTCAAGAGTATCTACTTCGATCGTGGAGTAAACATAACTGTGGGGTTGCCGGTGGTGCGTACATCGGTGGACCATGGTACCGCGTTCGACATCGCTGGCAAGGGCATGGCCAGCGAGGAGAGCATGGTCAGGGCGATCGAGCTGGCCGCGGCCCTCACACCCGCTTGGGGCGAGGTGTGGAAGGCGGTGAGGTCGGGCGTAGCTTAGATCCCTCCCCGACGGAGGTTAGGCAAGGAGTCTTCAGTGACTGATGCTGGTGGCACACTCCGACGAGCCCATCCAGTTGCGTACATGCCTGAGAGCATACGGCGTGATAGGCACTGAGGATATGCTTGCTTGCCCTCGGTTGTGTGTGCTCTCTGGTGTAAGCCTCACGGGCTACTTTGAGGACCACCGGACCTGGAGGCCAAGCAGGGGCAATGGGCTGGCAAGAGCTTATTATGGAACGGCCTACAGATCGGGTCGTACTGGCTAGGTTTATAATACACATATCTTGATAGGCAGGTGATGATCATGGCGCGGATGTACCCCAGGGAGATCAAGCGGAGCACCACTAGCGCTGCAGAGAGGCTGCTTTTTGAAGAGCTCAAGCAGCAGCTGCCGGACGAGATCATGGTGTTCCACAGCGTCTGCTGGCAGGACTCGCCGATGGATGGTAGGGGGCTGAGCCGCGACCGAGAGGCTGACTTCGTGATACTGGACCCATCACGTGGGATCCTCGTGCTAGAGGTGAAGGGTGGTCAGGTGTGGCGCGATCCCGATACGGGCCGATATTACAGCAACGAAAACCTTCTTGATGAGAGTCCCTTCGACCAGGCAAAGTCCAATATGTATTCTCTAATGCAGAGGGTGAGGACAGCAAACACCACGGCTCGATGGGCAGGGTCCTATCGGTTTGAGTACGCAGTAGCGTTCCCCGATTGCTATCTTCTACCGGATATAGTGGACGTACTGCCACTGCCCAGGCATAAGGTGCTGGACTCGAGCGGCCTGGGCGACCTAGCATCCTGGGTGCACAAGGCGCTGGGGCGACCCGACACACGCTGGCAGCTTTCGGCCGAGGCTCGGGCGGCGTTGGTACGGCTGCTATCTGCCTCCTCGGAGCCCCCGCAGCTTGGGCTTCTAGCGCTGATCAAGGCGCAGAACAGGAGGTTCGAGGAGCTTACGCAGGGCCAGAGGAATATCCTTTTAGCTATGTCGGAGTACAAGAGGCTAGCGGTTGCAGGATGTGCGGGCTCGGGCAAGACCTTCCTGGCGATGGAGCAGGCCTACCGGCTGGTGGGCCAGGGACTCAGGGTGCTTTTCACCTGTCACAACAGAGCTCTTGCCGATTGGGTACGCGAGAGCCTTGCTGAGACTTTAGGTGGTTTACCCGATAACCTGCACGTGGACGAGTTCGACGGCGTGGCCCTGGAGTTATGTAGGCGCCATGGCGTTTCGGCGCCTGATCCTGAGGAGCTGCCCGAGGGGCAGAAGGCTGAGTTTTACCGAGAGACCCTGCCGGAGCTACTGGATACTGCTATCAGGCGTATGCCCCAGCAGGAGAAGTTCGATGCCGTGGTGGTCGACGAGGCGCAAGACTTCCACATTCTTCGCTGGGAGCCTCTGCTAGGGCTGCTGAAGGATTCCAAGGAGGGCCGATTATACATATTCTACGACAGCAACCAGAACCTGTTCGTACCGGAGGTTGACTTTCCCATTCCCAGGCCACACCTCATGCTTAATCAAAACTGCCGCAACACCCAAGCTATTCACTCCCTCGCGGCCAAGTATCATTCCGATCCAGAAAGCCTTAGCTGTTTGGGTCCCGAAGGACTGCCACCGAAGGTGGTGGAGTGCAAGCCTAGCGAACAGGTCGCAGCACTGCGTCGGGAGATCATAGAGCTCCGCGATCAGGGAATCTCGCCTTCCCAAATAGTGGTGCTCACGCCTCGCAGCTCCAGGCACAGCGACTTTAGGGAGGGCACCGACGTGGGCCACGGGCTGAGGCTCACCTGGGGACGTCCCAACTCCCAACAGGTAGCGATCAGGAACATCTACGCCTACAAGGGGCTTGAAGCTGATGTGGCGATCGTGGTGGAGACTTATCACGTCCATAGGGAGAAAGTCTCACAGGTGCTGTACGTAGCTTTCTCGCGTGCTAGACACCACCTGGTGGTCTTAGGCAGTCTACCTGAGCCTCGATAGCCTCGATCAAGCTTGATCCCTAATTTAACATAAGTACTAAGATGACAATTTATTCATGTATATTGACACTATTCCAAAAGGAACTTATATTTAGGGGTGATCGATGTGACATCTTAGGTCGCAGCATTTCCAGCTCCTTGCTGGGGATAGGAGAGTCCTTTGATCGAGAGTGTATATCAGATAGGGGAAGCGGTACGTAAGGAGGGGGAAGGCACGCGCGCTTTCCTGGAGTCGCTGGCCGTCGAGGTGCCACAGCCCAGGAAAGGCAAGCCGCATATAGCCATATTCAATTTCGATCTCCGATCCGGGCAGGTCCGATTAGATCTGAGGGAAGCTAGTCAAGAAACTCCTCAGAGGTACCTCTGGATAGGTAACGCTTCTGGGATGAACGACCAGGACAGGGTAACCACTAAGGACCTCAAGTACTTAGTATCTCAGGTAATCCCTAATCTCCTTTTAGGAAACAGGTTGCCTGATCCCTGTCCTTTGCGAGATAAACTGAAGCAGCTGCTAGACACCTTCTATCTAGATGTCGGCGATGCCTATGATCTGGGAATACCCGCGGAGTCCAACTATCGCAGATATAGAAGGCTATGGGATCTAAGCAAGATGGGCAAAGAGGGTCCAGATAGAGAGGCTCTACGAGAGATTACTAAGCAGAAAGGTGATGCTAAGGTGCTACCGGATGTGGTAGCCGAGGCTGTAATGAAGGCCTTTGACATTGATAATACCGTCGTTCTATTCACACTCTCTATAGAAGATGAGTTGGTAGTTGATGATCCTGATTATCAAGCTTATTTAGAACGGTCCTATGTGGAGGGGGCTTTCGAGAACTCTGTAGAGGGTGTATGTTATCTGACAGGCAATAGAGGACAGGTAACTACCGATATGACCAAGTTTAAGTTCAAGTACTATATCACCGATAAGCCTGGATTTGCATCTGGAGCCACCAAAAAGGGATTTATATCTAATCTAGCCATAGGCAAAGAAGCCTATATATCGCTGCTCGTGGGCGAGAGGTTTATACAAAGGCATCTAGGGTTTAGGTTGCAGAGCATCGGGACCAATGGTTATTTGATTCCGGATATATTTACCGGCGACCTATCAGACAGATACGCACGCAACCTGCTGATCTCCATCCGCGACCTCAAGAGCCGGGTGGACTACGAGCTAGGGCTGCAGGAGCAGGTGGATCGCGCCATATGGCAGGAGGCTCAGGAGGGCAACTACATGATCAACCTCCTCTTTTACAAACAGAGCAAGGAAAACTTCAAGGTGCTCCGCCTCATACAGGACGTGCCGGAATACAGGCTGCAGGAGATCAGACGCGCCTTGGATGATATCTCTGAGCTGTTCCTTGAGCTATACGGTTTCCGCTACGGCCTGACGCTGAGCAACATTGGATGGCTGTTGCCAGTACGCAAGAGCGGCACTGACCTGCTGGTCAAGTCCATGCTCGATTTCTACTCCTCAATTATAGAAGGCGGGATGTTGGAGAGACGGGAGCTAGTGGAAGCGTTCCTGGAACTCGTGCGGGTCTACATGTTTGGTAATCCTAATTACCAAGTTACCCTACCTAAAGAAGGCGAGCAAGATCGGACGATACTGAGATATCTAGCACAAACGAACGTACTGCTGGCCTTTCTGAGGAGCATGGGCCAGTTGAAGGAGGAAGAGATGAATCAAGATTACTTACAAGACCTCATGCTCTCGGATGAGCAGAGAGAGTTCCTGTCGAGGCTGAGGTACACTCCTCAACAGACAGCACTCTACTTGTTGGGCACGATCATCGCCGACATAGCGAGAGAACAGGCTACCATGGGAGGTGGGAACGGTTCTGGGGAGAAGGTCATCCTAAATAAGCTTAACTACGAGGGCATGACCCTACAACGAGTACAGCGCCTAGCGGTCGAGCTGTTCGACAAGATGCGACAGTACAAGAGGCTAACTTCCTGGAACGAGAGGGCCTTCGCTGAGGCACAGAAACTCCTGAGCGAGCATGCCCCTCGTTGGACTCTCACCCCCGCCGAGAACGTGTACTACATCCTCAGTGGTTACAGCCACTCTACCCTGCAGGCCATGAAGCATGCCCGATCCCAGACAAGGGAGGAGGCGCTAGCTACTACTACATCTACTAACGAGGAGTAAGCACAGATGCCTATACTAGACAGCGACATCCTTTATCTATACGATGCTAAACTGACTAATCCCAATGGCGATCCGGACGACGAGAACCGGCCACGCATGGACTCCGTCACGGGAAGGAACCTGGTATCGGATGTTCGGCTCAAACGTTACATCCGAGACTACTGGCTGGACGGAGGCAACGACATATGGGTGCGCAAGAACGAGGATGGTACCACCACCGACGCCAAGGGCAGGATGAGCACCCTGTTGGAGGAGTACACCCGGACTAGTGGGCAGAAGCTGTCGACAAAGGATGCGCGCAACAGCGCCGATTTCCGTTCCTGGTTGCTCGATCGTCTGATGGATGTGCGCTTGTTTGGTGCCACAATGCCTATGGAAAACAGCTCCATCACCTTCACAGGACCAGTGCAGTTCAGCTGGGGATACTCCCTTCACAGGGTAGAGATCAACAACTCCGCGACCATATCTAGTCACTTCGCCGGCAGGGATACCGGAGAAAAAGGCGACTACGGTACGTTCGGCAAAGATTGGCGCGTGCTGTATTCGCTCATAGGCTTTCATGGCATAATCAGTCGCAACAGAGCCAGGCATACGGACATGCGGGAGAGCGACCTAGAAGCGTTGGATAGGGCTATGCTGGAGGCTATCCCAGCAGAAGCCACCTCCAGAAGTAAGATAGGGCAGACACCTCGCTTCTACCTGCGTCTCGAGTACAGCGAGGGCTATCCCTATAGGGTCGGTGATCTACGCGAGGATGTGGTTTTAGAGCCAATCCAGGGCAAGACCTTGGACACGCTGCGCGACGTGAGGGATTACGTTATCAACCTGGAGCGAGCAGCTGATCGAATCGCCGGCAGACTGGATGGTATAGCTGGAGCCAGGCTCTACATACATCCAGATGTGACGTTCCGGGGGCTGGATCGTCTGACAGGGGTGCTTGGAGACAAGCTACAAACACTCTCATAGAGGGACGGAAAGTTGCCCAACAAGATGATCATATTCGACCTAGTCGGTGCATATGCGATGTTCCGCAAGTTCTATACCAATTCTTCGTCCCTGTCGTATCCCTTCCCGCCGCGGACCGTGCTGGCGGGCCTAATCGCCGGGGTCATGGGATACGAGAGGCAGGATCACAGGAACACTTACGCTGATCACTTGGCGCCTGGTGTGGCGGACATAGCGCTGTCGGTGCGCGTGCCAGTGCGTCGTGTGATGCAGACCGTCAACTACGTGATGACGGAGGGCAACGTGTGGTCCAAGAACGCCGGAGGATTCGATGGCAGCAGGGAACGTACCCTGACTCCGGTGGAGTGGGTCTTCCCGGTGTCAGGAAGACCCCAGCTGCGCTACCGCGTGTACCTCACGCACCGCGATGAAGGTTGGCTGGAGCGCTTTGCAGGCCACTTGCGCTCAGGAGCAGTGTACCCCCCATACCTAGGGATGACGGAATGCCCGGCGGTGATCGAGCCTATAGCGGAGGTCGAGAATTGGGAATTTGAGGTTCGAGAGCAGGTACTACCCATCTCGACCGTGATCAACGCCGAGAAGATCCTGGAGCTGCCGCTGCCGGAGCCCGATATGCAGATCGTCAAGGAGCGCATGCCGATCGCCCTGGACAACGACAGAAGGTTGCTGCAGATAGGCAACTTCGTGTACGAGCAACGTCACAACAGGCCCATCAATGCTAAGGTGTCCGTGCCAGTATTCACCGTCACTTACACCGACCTCGATGGAGGGCAACTCACAGAGCATGGAGTATTTATGTCAGAATGAAGTTCATAGCCAGGCCAGCTGAGATCAGAGGAGGTAGGGAGTATTCAGAGGAGCTCCTAGCAGACCATCTAAGGGTGGTGGCTGAGGCTGCTCGAGATTACCTTATAGGGCCTTGGCCTGAGTCCGACAAGCTCTCACAGATGGCGTGGGTAGCGGGTGCTACCCACGACTTTGGCAAGTATACTACGTTCTTTCAAGAGAAGCTTCCTCCCCTTGAGAAGACTCCCCCCAAGCCCGAGTACACCCACCATGCACCGGTCTCCGCTCTGCTCGGCGCCTACGTTTGTCGACAGCGGTGGCCAGAGGACTCCATGGCGGCCCTGTTGGCTTTTCTGGCGGTATGGAGGCATCACGGTGCTCTAGTAAATCCTGACATCCTCCTACCGGATAAACGCCAGCTGCGGGATAACCCCTTCTACAGGCGCATGATCGGGGGCATAAAGGTTGAGTACGAGGCGATAGCTGCCCAGATAGCCAACATGCGAGGAGAGCACAAGGACCAGATAATCTCCGAGATGCGTGCTCTGGGAGTTCCTGAGGTGGAAGACTTCCTATCTGGAGATGTGATCTCCGGCTTGATGAGAGATCTGTACGGGGCCTATATGGAGCTATTCTTTGCCTCAGAGGATCCGCAGACGATGCGCACCTACTGGCACGCACTGCTGCTGTTCTCGGCCCTGATAGATGCTGATAAGCATATCTCCTCGCGAATTGGCTTGCGAGAGGCGCCCCGTTACGATATCCCCTACCACTTGGTTGAGCGATATGTGCAGCGCATGCGGCAGGAGAACCAGGGTGTGGCTCGAGCCGAGTTGCTCAAGATCAGGGACGGCGTGTTCCAGGAGAGCACGCGCTTCTTCGAGGAAACTCCCCTAGAGAATCTCTTTCCTGGTCTATTCAGTCTCACAGCGCCCACTGGCTCGGGCAAGACGTTGGCAGTGCTGGGAGCTGCCCTCAAGCTGCGGGAGCGCGTCCGGGATACAACTGGATGGACACCAAGGATCATCTACGCCCTACCGTTCACGAACATCATCGAGCAGAACCACGAGGTGATCCAAAAGGTGCTCAGTGAGCTGCCGGAGTACTCAAAGGACCCCATGAGGTACCTAATCAAGCATCATCACCTAGCCACCATCCAGCAGCGCAGTGGCTCGGAGGAGGACGTACCCACGGAGGAGCAGCTGCTCCTGGTGGAGTCCTGGGACTCTGAGATAATAGTCACCACTTTTGTCCAGCTACTTGAGTCCCTGGTGACCAACTCCAACCGTAGACTGAAGAAGCTGCACAACATCGCTGGCAGCATTATCATCCTCGATGAGATCCAGAGCATACCCTATGAGCAATGGAGCTTAGTGCACGAGACTATCACCACGTTGTCTCAATATCTGGGTTGCACCGTGATCCAGATGACTGCCACTCGCCCTAAAATACTCCCCAAAGCCCAGGAAGTGCTGCCAAACCCGGACAGGTACTTCAAGCACCTGAACCGTACGCGGATCGTGCCCAGACCGGACGTGCGGTCGCTTGAGGATCTGCGAGACATGGTGTTTGAGCTTAGTGAAAGCTACCGTTCGGTGCTCGTGATCCTCAACACCATACCCAGCGCCGTGAGCTTCTACCAGCTCCTGGCCTCGCGGGAGGACTTGTCTGGCTACAGAGAGCCTTCCGAGCTGGATAAGCCCGAGGAGGAATGGGATCGCTATTGGGACGACTACTCCCCCAGGGGGCGCATGCTGGTGCACCTGTCGACCAACATCGTGCCTTGGCAGAGACGACACAGGGTAGATGGCCTCGCAAGGATCCTACGGCGACGCAAGGAAGAACTTCGTCCTATAGTCATATCCACTCAGGTGGTGGAAGCTGGGGTGGATCTGGACTTCGATGTCGTCATCCGGGATCACGCACCGCTGGACTCGATAGTGCAGGCAGCGGGACGCTGCAACCGCTCCTGGGCTGCCGATGACCAGCGCCCAGTCTACGTTGTTGGGCTGCGCGATGAGCGGGAGCGCCACCTAGCCGAGCGCATCTACGGGAAGGTGCTCACCAGGAAGATGGAGGCGGTGGTCTCCTCGCCAAAGGACGAGTCTGAGCTGTACGCGGACATAGAACAGTACTTCGCGCTGCTGCCCGATCTCCTGACGGACGATGAATACAGGGCGTACATATGGGCCATGCGCAAGCTCAACTTCCGTGGCAAAGATAATGAGGTCTGTGTCTCGCAGTACCGGCACATCGAGGAGGCGGGCGACTCCTACCCGGTGATCGTCGAATTAGGGGAGATCGGCCGCAGGGCGCTGGAGGAGCTGCTGGAGGCGCGCAAGGCTTACGCCAGAGCTGGCTCGGGGAGCATGGATGAGAGGTTTCAGGCACGTACGCTACTGAGAGATGCCTACAGCCGTCTCGGCGAGTTCGTCATCACGCCATACGCCTACAGGATTCTGGCCAACACACCCCCAAGGCACCCGGAGTTGGAGGACCACTTCTACATCAGCACCGACGACCTGGCGGAGTACTACGACCTAGAGACGGGTTTTAGGCTAGACAAATTGGGGAATGAGGCAGTGATGCTATGAATGAGCAAGTCACTGGAACCTTGGTCTGGCAGTATTTGGTATGTCCTAGGCAAGTGTGGTTCATGTCGCATGCAATAGAGGGAGAGCAAGAACACGACCTGCTGGCAGAGGGGAGGCAAATACAGGAAGAATACTATCAAAGGTCGGCCAAAGAAATATCACTGCCAGGCATGCGCATTGACCGCATCAGGAGGGAGAGGGGACAGCTGGTGATCTCGGAGGTGAAGAAGTCCTCTCGTTACATGCATGCTGCCAGACTCCAGGTATGCTACTACCTGTGGCGTCTGCGCCAGGAAGGTGTGGAGGCCAAGGGAGAGGTGCTGGTACCTGAAGAACGCAAGCGTGAGTTCGTCGAACTTACACCAGAAGCAGAGGGAGAGCTCGAGGAGGTCATGCGAGGTATCCAGGAAGTAATGCAGGCCGATCGTCCCCCGGATGCTCAGAAGATCCGCTACTGCCGAAGCTGTGCTTACGAGGAGTTCTGCTGGGCATGAAGAAGCCGGTCTACATCTTCAACGCTGGCACGCTCGAGAGGGAGCAGAACACCCTGCGCTTCGTCACGGCCGAAGCCAAGCGCTTCGTGCCCGTGGAGACCACGAGCGAGATCCACGTGTTTGGCGAGGTGACGGTCAACGCCAAGCTGCTGAACTTCCTTAGCCAGCATGGCATACCCCTACACATCTACAACTACTACGGTTACTGGGCGGGCTCGTACATGCCGCGGGAGCAGTACGTCTCGGGCTACATGACCCTCCAGCAGGCGGCCCACTACCTGGATGAGGCCAAGCGTATGCAGCTTGCCAGGGCGTTCGTCGGAGGGGCCCTAGAGAACATGCGGAAGGTGTTGACTTACTATGCACGACGTGGGGCTGATCTTGAGGAGGGCATCGCCGAGCTTGAGATAGCGGTGCCGCTCCTGGAGACGTGCCGCACCACGAACGAGCTGATGGCCGTGGAAGGACGCTGCCGAGAAGCCTACTACGGCTGCTGGGATGAGATCTTCCGCGGCGACGAGTTCAGATTTGGTAGTAGGACGCGCAGGCCGCCGGAGAACAGGGTGAACGCCCTGCTGTCCTTCGGCAACAGCCTGCTGTACGTGACGGTACTGAGCGAGATCTACCGCACCCACCTTGACCCACGCATAGGCTTCCTGCACACTACCAACCACCGCAGGTATACCCTCAACCTTGACGTCGCTGAGATCTTCAAGCCTGTAATAGTCGATCGGGTGATATTCAGCCTCGTCAACCGAGGGGAGATCAAGGCGAGCGACTTCCGAGCAGACTCCTCCGGGGTGTTCCTCAACGACCATGGGCGGCGTACCTTTGTGGAGGCCTACGAGGAGCGGCTTAAGGACACTTTCCAGCACCCCCGCCTGGGGCGAGCGGTCTCCTATCGTAGGTTGATACGCCTGGAGCTTTACAAGCTCGAGAAGCACCTCCTGGGCGACGAGCCCTACGTGCCGTACGTTAGCAGGTGGTAGGTATGTTCGTGATCATGGCCTACGACGTGGGCGTGGAGAGGGTGAGCAAGGTGCTCAAGGTGGGTAGGAAGTACCTCGTGCACATCCAGAACTCCGTGCTAGAGGGAGAGCTGTCGCAGGCACAGTACAGAGCGCTGCTGTCGGAGGTGCGCAGGGTGATCCGCGAGGACACGGACTCCGTGCGCTTCTACGTCCTGCGCACCACCCAGTACATGCGGGTGGAGGAGCTGGGCACCCCCCGTCGTGAGGAGGGCAACTTCCTATAGCTAGGGTAGGTTAAGTTCATTGAGGTGGCCAAGAGCGGCACGCATGTAGATCACGACTACCCCCAGAATCATGAGGGTCAGAGCCGGTGCCCAGGCCCAAAGGGTGTGGCCATCGGCCAGCGGCCAGCCCCATAAATATGGTCTTCTATCCGGCCCCATACCAACTATAGTACAGAGCAGCATATAGGCGGCAGGAAGGACGGGGGCAACTACAGATCCGAGCAGCCCGCGGGCTATTAGACATAACCCCATGTAGCCTACGAGGTTGCGCGCCGTGGCTATCCCGAGCCCTCCATCAACGTGACTTGGTGGCCATAGACAGGCCAGGCAGAACAGGCCGACCACGCTCGTTCCGTAGACCAGGTCCAGCAGCCAGATGGGACGTGAGGCCACCCACTCTTGCCGGGCATCGCCTGAAACCCATCCCCAGGACACGTACACGCAGATGGCCAACGGCAACCAGAGCGCAAGCGGTATGGTCAGGCCATAGCTGCCCAGCAGGCTGAGGGCCGGCACAGGAGTGTTCCCAAACAGTAGGCAAGCCATCCTGATCGCGGCTAAGCAGGGCAGGGATCCCCAGATGTGCCGTGTGCGGGCCCAGTACTTCATCGCATGCTTCCAACAGGAGGTGTCACCGCCTGACAATCCTCGATATGCTTGGCAGCGCTCCGGAACCATTCCAGTTGTTGCTCTTGCGTCCGTTGCCTGACTAGCTCGACCTTCTCCACTGTACGTGGATTGAACCGCTGCAACAGCTCCGTCCTCGGCATACCCGCCGTAGCAGCTAGCCAGGCCTGCGCGCTCTCCTCGGCGTCCGCTCCGGCCCATATCCAGCCTCTTGAGGCGGTCACACAAGCTGGGGGCGGGGGCAACAACAGGTTGGTCATTGCATAGACGATGTCCCAGCTCTTCATCTTAGGATCTAACGCGAATCCTCGACGGTAAACCACTGGCAGATCAGACGGCAAGTAGCCCTCCTGCCAACTAGATCGTGGGGAAAGACCTGCATTCCACCACCTGACATAGGCACGGTGTGCGATGGGAGCTACCCTGGAGATAAGTTGGCGGTGCTCGGGCCAGAGGCATATTCGTGGATTCGTCCCGGCACACACCTGCACCTCCACATCCCTGGCCACCACAGGATCGGCATTCAGGCTACGCACGCTGGCGACTCCCGCCGACGCCCCGACCAGCAGACAGACGACCGCCAGCACGGCGGCAAGAGCACGCGACCCGATGACTATCATGCAGGCTGCCGCCGCTGCTGATCCCAGCGCCAGGAACAGGGCCCCTGCCACAGCATGGAAGTCGATGGTGCTGCTCAAGCTGCAACAGCTATCCCACACCCCAGTGAGGTGTCGCAGCCACAAGGGCTCAAGCGATGCGGGCATGGCCATCCAGACGTAATCCAGCACGATCAGGCTCGGTACGACCACCACGGCGGGCAGTAGCAGCCCAAGAGCGAAACCTACCAGCGTGTGAGCAGCAAGCACCAGGGTCTCCGGCAGAAGTATCCCCCAAAAGGGCATGGGAGAACCCTTGAGCAGCCCCGGCCACATAGCGGCCACGAACACGCACAGAACCCCAACCAGCCACACGGGTAGGAGGGCGTCTACCACCACCCAGAGGCGTGGCCTCGCCAAAGGTAGTTTCCACCACCCAGTCCTTCGCAGCCGGCCAGCTTCCCAGGCAGCCGCGGCAGCGCACAGCGGGGCGATGAAGGGCATGGCTATAGTGGAGAGACCTGTGATGGCCACGGAGTACGGAGGTAGCGCGTCGAGGGAGTCCGTATCCAGGCGGTACGCCGTCGCGGCAAACGCTAGCAGCAGTGGTAGCAGCCAGACCAGGGGGCAGGTGCGTAGGCGCGCCGAGAGCCGCATCAGTCCTCCTCCCTGACCAAAAGGGAGTACGCGGCCTCCGCCTCCCTGTCGTTACCCTCTCCTAGCCGTAGGAAATCACCTACAGCACCCTCAAACACGATCTTGCCAGAAGCCATTACGGCAACGGTGTCGTACAGCTGTGAGAGGTCGTCCACCTGGTGCGTGGACACTATCACGTGGGACCCTAGCGACAGCGCGGCCAGCACCTCTCCGAACCTGGCCCTCTGAGCTGGGTCCAGCCCAGCCGTAGGTTCGTCCAGGATCGCCACCTGAGGGGAGTGCACCAGTACCTGTGCCAATCCTAACCTGCGCAGCTGACCTCCAGAGAGGGTGCTAGTCTTGTCTTGCAGCCTCGATGATAGGCCCACAGCCTCCAGCGCCTCCCCCGCCCTCTGCCACGCCTCGGTTCTGGAGAGACCCTTGAGCCAGCCTGCGTAGGCTACCTGCTCGCGCGCCGTCAGCCCCGGCACAGCCCTGATCTGCTGGGGCATCCAGCCTACCAGCCTCCTGTACCCGCGCAAGTCCCTCCGTGACCTGGTGTCCAGCTCGCCCAGCCTTACTCTGCCTGCAGAGGGCCTGAGGGCGCTGGCGCACAGCGACAGCAGGGTGGTTTTACCAGCACCGTTGGGACCGAGCAACACAGTACGCCCCTCGGGTACTTGCCAAGACAGCTCTCTAAGAACCCAGCGTGATCTCCAACCGTAGCGGAAAGACACATCCTCCAACTCCAACATCGAACCTCCAGCGCCCGGCCGAAACTATAATCTATATATAGAATGCACGCGCTATCTATTCGTTACAGCCTAGTACCTGACCTCGACGTACTCCACGTCTATTTGGTGCCCAAACGTCACGCCGTTGATCTGGACGATGGTAAAGTGGTAGTTGCCAGTGCCCTGTACCCCGTAGTCGCCTAGAGCCCTGCTGTGATAGCAGTACAGCGTGCGCTGACCCTTGTTCTGGTCGGGCAGGAGCGAGCGCTCGCGGGTGAGCTGCACGGTAGCGTTCTCCCCCGATAGGTAGGGGGCGCTGTGCTCGGTGCAGTTGGTGAAGGCGACGGTGGTCTTGTTGTTATCATCTAGCCTCTTCTCCCAAGTCCGGGAATCAAAGCCCGTGGAGGCCATGGAGATGTAGGAGTGCCAGTACCCCTCAGCGTAGGCCGCTCCGAAGGCGGCCAGCAGTAGCCCCAAAGCCAGGACTATCGCTAGTTTCCTATACATTTTGGTTCCTCCTGTGCCGTGATAGGAGGAGTGTAGCATGTCAATAAAAAATGCAACATGTACATGTATATGTGTATAAGGATGCACGGGCACGCCTAGGATCGTGCTCGGGCATTTGGAGCGCTCTCGCCATCACGTGGGCAGAGACCTGCGCGCTGGGTTGGTCGATATGTGCTAGGAACGAGACCTCGATATCACAGATCCCCTGTCCGAATTGCCGACTTAATACACCATCGAGTTGCGGTAAGATGGTCGCTGACTGCTGCAAGGAGGTATCGATATGTTCACGTTGGAATCCTACGTGCGGGGGCTGGAGGTGGATACACCCCGCAGGTACCGCTTCAGTGCCAGAGGTACGCGCGAGGCGGTGGAGTGGCAGTACGCCTTCCGACATGCCCTGAGGCGCGCCCTGGGGTTGGAGATCATAAGGCAGCGGGTGCCAACGGCCCCTCCGAGCGCCCAGCGCCTTTCCGTAGAGCAGATGGAGGATCACGTGCGCGAAGATTGGCTGCTAGAGACAGAGCCGGGTGTCTTGCTACCGCTATATCTGCTGAGACCCTTGGAGGTGCATGGACCTTTACCCTTGGTGATCACCCCGCACGGGCACGAGCCGGGAGGCAGGCAGGCCGCCGTGGGCATAGCCCAATCCGAGGAGATACAGAGGGCCGTGGACGAGCTAGAGCAGGACGTGGCCCGCCAGGCCGTGCGACGAGGGTACCTGGCGATCGCTCCTGGGATGCGCGGCCTCTGGGAGATGCGCCTGCCCGACGACCTCCAGCAGGGGATCTTCAGCTCCTGCGCCCGCCTGCAGTACCGGGCACTGCTCTTCGGGAGGACGCTGCTGGGGGAGAGGGTGTGGGATATGATCCGGCTGCTTGACTGGGCCACCGGCAGGGAGGATGTCGACCCTAGGCGCATCGCAATCACGGGCAACTCAGGTGGTGGTACGGTTTCACTATTCACCGCTGCGGTGGACGAGCGGGTGGGCGTTTGTGTGCCCAGCTGCTACTTCTGTACATTTGTCGATTCCATAGGGCTCATCGAGCACTGCGCGTGCAACTATGTGCCAGGGTTGCTAGGCTTGGGGGAGATGTCCGACGTAGCGGGACTAGTGGCACCCCGCCCGTTCATGGCCGTGTGTGGCGAGGAGGATCCCATATTCCCGATAGAGGCCACGAGGAGGGCCTTTGAGGAGTTGTGGCGGATCTACGATCTTCTTAAGGCAGGTGATCTGTGCAGGCTGAGCGCACAGCCTGGAGGTCACCGCTACTACGGAAGGGACGTCTGGCCCTTCTTGCACGAGGTGTGGGGCGTGTAGACCTGCTCGAGCTCCGCGCGTCGGCTGGAGCGCTCGCTGATGCAGCGAGCGCTCCAGCGCAGCCCTCCCGCCGTCAGGCTACTCTGGAACTCGGGGTGGTCGATGTCGGAGCTGCCCGATCCCTCCACTTTCCCTGGGGCGGTAGCCTGGTAACCGGCACGCCTGGGCAGGCGGGACCGATGGTCGCGCCCTCCCGGGACCTTTTGGCCACTGACTCCGGGAGATCTCTCCCCCTATACTAGCCTAAGTCACGTTTGCAAAGGAGATGACATTTTGAGAGGACGCATTTTTTGGAAGGGCATTCTCCTGATCATGTGCCTCCTGCTCTCGACGGCGATCTCCGTCCGCCCCTCCGGGGCGCTGGACACTCAGGAGGTCGAGTTCCTCAGGTTGATCAACGCCCATCGCGCCGAGCTGGGGTTGCCTGAGCTCAAGCTATCTCCCAAGCTGACCAGGTCTGCAGAGTGGATGAGCCAAGATATGGCCAACAAGGGGTACTTCTCGCACACCGACTCCAAGGGCAGGGATCCTTTCGAGCGCATGGCAGACTTCGGCTACTCTTACAACACCCCCAAAGGCGAGAACCTGGCGCTGGGATTCGACTCTGCCGAGGCCGTGTTCCGTGCTTGGATGAACTCCTCAGGACACAGGGCGAACATGGAGCGCTCATACTTCAGAGCCATAGGGATAGGTCGCGCCTATAGCTCCACTTATGGCTGGTTCTGGACGACCGATTTTGGAGGCCTGCGCGATACGATCGCTACCGCAACTCTGTCGGGCCACTCAGATAGGGTGGATGGGTGGTACGTGTACGCTCCCGAGCATAGCGTGGTAGTATCGGGCAGGGTGATCGGCAACTATGCTGGTTGGCAGGTCACGCTGTATGTGCAGCGCCGGAGTTACGAGAACGGTCGCGTGGTGTGGAGGAGTTATAAGAGCGCACAGGTAACATTGTCGTCCAGCTCCAACTATCGGAGAAGCTTCTCGCTGCCCGTCGGAAGCTACAGGATAAGAGCAGTGTTCCCCGGCAACGGTCGGGATGTGTTACGTGCGGTCAGCCCGTACCACTACGCTCTAGTACGCTAGATAGCTCCGCTTTTATACTACGGTATGCTATAAGCTGTAAAGCTCGAGATACTGGAGGTGATGGCAGTTGAAGCTGGAGAGGCTGAGGAAGTGGCTGGTTTACAGGCTGCTGCAGGTGATGCCCCCGCGCAGCCGCACCGAGGTGCTCTGGGCCCTCCAGGCGGCTATGCGGGGTAGAGCGATCCCCAGGAGGGAGCTGGATTGGCTGATCGCCGCGTTAAGTCTGGGTGAGATGCGGCTACGTAACGCCATGGTCCCGCGGATAGACGTAGTGGCCGTGGAGGAAGATGCAGGACTGAGAGAGGTGGTCTCGAAGATGATCGAGCACGGCAGGCGCAGGTTGGTGGTGTATCGCGAGACCATAGATTCCCCATTGGGCGTGGTGCACGCTCTTGACGTGCTTGCCGCGCTGGTAAGCGGGAAGCAGGTACGCGCCGCCGACCTCGCTCGGCCGTGCCCCGCGTTGCCCGAGTCCCTGCCTTTGCCCGAGGTGATAGAGGTGATGCGGAGCCAGCGGAGTCAGCTGGTCGTGGTGGTAGATGAGAGAGGGGAGTTAGCTGGTATAGCCACCCAGGAAGATGTGCTAGAGCAGCTCACGGGCCCCCTGCCCGATGAGTACTCCAGGGAGGACGAGAGGATGATACGGGTGCTGCGCCCCGGTGTGGCTATCGTCCGCGCAAGCACCGGGATAGCGGACGTGGAGAGGGCGCTTGGCATCAAGATGCCACACGCAGATTTCGTGTCGTTGGGTGGCCTAGTGTACGAGAGGCTTGGCAGGGTACCTAAGGAGGGAGATGTCCTTGAGCTGCCAGGTGTGAGAATAGAGGTGCTGTCAATGGATGGTGCCAGGATTAGGGAGCTGAAGGTAGAGGTACCGTCCATAGCAGGTAGTCGCTACCCCGAACCCCCAGAGGAGTCCCTGCGCCGCTTGGAACTCCGGATCGGCCGGGACGTGGTCTGTGGCACCGATGTGATCGGTAAGCTCTCTAAGGTGGTCATCGACCCCAATGCCGGCAAGATCAGCCATCTGGTAGTAAGTAGCCGGTCAGATGGCAGCAAGCTAGTGCCCGTGGAGATGATAGAGCGTGAAGAGGAAGGCTACATCTATCTCAGGGAAGATTGCGCCGGAGGAAGCCTAGCGACCTATAACCCACAAGCTTATGTAAGCGCTATGGGAGGCTGGAGCTCGGAGCGCACAGCCTACTCCTCAGAAGAGGCTGTCTACTCGCTGGGCGCAGCACCTAGTGAGATACAACACTTGCCGGCCTTCGATCACGGTACTACACCCCCCATGAACGGTGCCCCAGGAGTTGAGATCGGGCGTAGTACCATCGTGAGGTGCCAGGGTGGCACCCTGGGACGGGTCGACCTGGTGCTGTTCGACAGAGCCTTCGGTGGGGTGACGCACGTGGTCGTGCGTAGAGGTATCGCGGGCATGCTGGCTCCCAGGGATATTATCGTGCCGCTTAGCTGGGCTAAGAGCATCACTTCCGAGGAGATAGAGCTGGCAGTAAGCTGTGAGGAGGTCGACCTGCTCCCAGAGTACAGGACCGACGTTGAGATCCTAGCAGACATCTATCAGGCTCTGAGGGACGATCAGAGGTTTGAGGGCGTCGACTTCTACGCCCTACACGTGGATGTGGACGAGGGCATAGTCAGGCTAAGAGGGCACGTACGTACCCTGGAGCTGAAGCAGGCGGCTGAGGAGATAGCCTGGAGGGTACGAGGCGTACTGGGTGTAGACAACAGCCTGGTGGCAGATGAGGAGATAGTACAAGCGGTTACCGCAGCGATCACCCACGATAGCAGGCTCAACGTACGGGACCTGCGCGTGGTCTCCCTTCTGGGCGCGGTTGACCTGGAGGGTAAGGTGGCTTCTGAGCAGGAGAGGGAGATAGCCGCAGAGGTGGCTCGAAGGGTGCCGGGGGTACAGGGAGTAGCCAACTATCTGGAGGTGGAACAGCCAGGAGCCTCCGATCTAGTTACAGGTCCAGTCGATGTTTAGAACATCGTAAGCCCCATGGGCTGCGGGGCGTCTCCGCTTAGAACTGGTCGATCCCGCCAGCAAGTGATTCATGATAGGGCGGGCCTCAACAGTCCCTTTGAGGCCCGTGTGCCCCTTGGAGCAAGATGGCTGCAGGATCGATGTAAGCCTCTGGACATTGCCAAGTGTGATCCTAACGGTAAGCTAATTCTCCAAGTCTTGTCACCCGGGACTTGAGCCAGGGTGCGTGCTCGGGGTAATATCTCCAAGGAGTTGTGCAAGGAAAGGAGATTGCTGATGCTGGAGGACGCCTACCTGGGTTTTGCTGGCGAGCTAAGATGCAAGGCCGATCCTTTGTTCGAGGCGATCTTTGCCCATCCGTTCGTGCGAGGCATAGCTACCGGCAGGCTAGCTAGCGATCAACTGGCTCACTACGTGCAGCAGGACTTCCAGTACCTGACCGTTTTCTGCCAAGTATACGGGTTGGCGATCTCCAAAAGCACTCGGCGGGAGGATATAGCCTTCTTTAACAGCCAGATAGGCTTCATCCTAGATAGCGAGCACCATCCACACCGCAACTTCGCGAGAGTAGCGGGGCGCACCGTTGAGGAGCTGTCAAGAGCAGATGTGCTCGCCCCGACGGCACACAATTACACCCGCCATATGCTCTACGTCGCTCACAGTGGGACGCTGGGGGAGCTGCTGTGCGCACTCTATCCTTGCCCCCTAACCTATTGGGAGATAGGTAGAAGGCTCCTTGAAGAGGTGCGCCCGGACGATACTCACCCCTTCAAGGAGTGGATAGAGTTCTACGCCAGCCCGGCTATAGGGGAGATATGTGGGGAGTTCGGCCGGAGAATAGCTAAGCTCGCTGAAGATGCCGGTGGCGAGGAGAGGGGCAGAATGGAGAAGCACTTCCTCACGAGCTGCCGCATGGAGTACATGTTCTGGGAGATGGCTTACCGTCTAGAAGGTTGGCCGGTGTAAATACGCATAGAGATATGAGGAGGATGACATGCCGATAGTTGAGAGCCAGAGAGGGGACACCTGGAACATTCTAGGAGGCAGGTTGGCCTACGTGCTGCGCAAGGATGAGGACGGTCAGCTGCGCAACGTCCACTTCGGGCCACCGCTGGAGGATCAACAGGAAGTGCTCGGCAAGGCTGCCAAGTTCACAGGCCCTTTCATGGGAGGTTTGGGTCTGGAGTATCCCGTATGGGGGGCCTGTACTTCGAGGAACCATGCTTGCGGCTGCGCTTTGCGGACGGCAGCAGGGGAGCCCTGCTCAAGTACGAAGCCCACGACTTGCGCCGGGAGAGCGGGGTTAGTTGGCTCGAGGTCTCCCTCAGAGATCCCGAATACCCTCTAAGAGTAAGGTTGTGTTATGGAATGCACGAGGGCTACGACATCATCGAGCGATACGCGGTTGTGGAGAACATCGGGGAAGAGCCCGTGGTGCTGGAGGAAGTGCTATCGGGCACCTGGCACTTACCCCTGGGCGGGAACTATTTCCTAGTGCACTTGGCGGGTCGCTGGGGGGCAGAGACCCAGGTGATCGAGGAGTCGATCACGCCTGGCAAGAAGGTGCTTGAGAGCCGCAGGGGGCACACGAGCCATTTCGCCAACCCTTGGTTCGCTGTCACTCGAGGTGAGCCGCGTGAGGAGGACTGCGAGGTCTGGTTCGGCGCACTGGCCTGGAGCGGCAATTGGAAGCTCGCGATCGAGGCCGATACCGCTGGTAGGACGCAGGTATCCGGTGGCATCAACGACTTCGACTTCTCGTGGGTGCTGGATCCTGGACAAAGTTTTCAAACACCTTCCTTCTTCGGTAGTTTCACCTCCCAAGGTATTGGGGAAGCTAGCCGCATCCTCCATCGCTTTGAAAGAGAGAGGGTACTGCCCAGAGAGTTTGCTGATAGGCCTAGGCCTGTCCTCTACAACTCCTGGGAGGCTACAGGCTTTGATATCAACCAGGAGAATCAGTCGCGCCTGGCGGAGATAGCCGCCTCGCTGGGGGTGGAGCTGTTCGTGGTGGACGATGGCTGGTTCGGCGCCCGCGATAATGACCGCGCGGGCCTCGGCGACTGGACCCCCAGCCCCAGGAAGTTCCCCCAGGGACTAGGTCCTCTGATAGATAAGGTCAAGTCCCTGGGTATGCAGTTCGGATTGTGGGTCGAGCCGGAGATGGTCAACCCGGACAGCGACCTGTACCGTGCCCATCCCGACTGGGTGTACCACTTTCCCAAGAGACCTCGCAGCGAGAGCCGCAACCAGCTGGTGCTCAACCTAGCGCGACCGGAGGTGGAGGAACACATCACCCGAGTGCTGGACGACCTCCTGACGGAGAACGCCATCGACTTCATCAAGTGGGACATGAATCGGCCGTTCTCCGAGCCTGGCTGGCCGGGGCTACCCACCGAGCGACAGCGCGAGATCTGGGTGCGACACGTGCAAGCGGTATACAGGATATTGCGCACCCTCAGACGGAGGCACCCGAACGTGGCGTTCGAGTCCTGTTCGGGGGGAGGTGCTAGGGCGGACCTAGGGATCATGGCGCTGACCGACCAAGTGTGGACCAGCGACAACACCGATGCCTACGATCGACTGTGGATCCAGGAAGGCTACTGCATAGCCTACTGCGCGCGCACGATGATGTGCTGGGTCACCGATTCCCCATCACACTTCTCCAACCGCGCGGTGCCCTTGAGGTTTCGCTTCCACTGCGCGATGATGGGCGGGCTGGGCATCGGCGGTAACCTCTTGAAGTGGTCCCAGCAGGAGCTGGAGGAGGCTCGCAAGTTGGTGGCTAGGTACAAGGAGATCAGGCACGTCGTGCAGTTCGGAGACCAGTACCGGCTGTCTTCCCCGCGCAGCAGCGATGTGACGGCCGTGCAGTACATCTCTCCCGACCGCCGGGAGTCGGCCTGCTTCGTGCTGCGGCCGGTGCACCGGCTGATGGCGCCTATGCCGAGGGTGCGCCTGCGCGCGCTCGATCCCGACGCCACCTACGAGGTGGAGCCGCTGGGTGTGAGGTTGAGGGGTGACGTGCTCATGCACCACGGTCTAGAGCTACCGCTTTGGGGGGATTGGGCGAGCGAGCTGCTGTGGCTCAGGAGGATCTGAGCAGGCGCTCGACCTGCAGCGGCGCGAGCGCTAGTATCGACATGACCGCCGCTCCGCCCACTGCCATGGGCAGCGCCCCCAGGGGGAGAGCGACCAGCGGGTGCTTGCTCCAGAGCCAGATGGCGCTCAGGGCGGGTAGCGCCACGGTCGCCAGGAGCAGGAGGTTCACCGCACCGCCCACTGTGCTGGCCGTGAAGCTCGCCTGCACCCTGTTGTCCTGCCCCTCGAGGCGGGGCCATGTCGCGCTCACCCACAGCAGCGCACCGGAGAGCACCACCGCCAGCAAAGCGGTGTCCGCGGCAACGTAGACCACCGTCAACGGATGCACTCCTGCCCACAGCCCGTACGCGAGGTCCAGCCCCACGGCAAGCGCCAGCGGGGGGAGGGCTGCGTAGAGCCACTTGCCTAGGAAGACCTCGCGCGAGGAGATGGGGCAGAGCGCGAGCAGGTAGAGCGCTCTGCCCTCCCGGTTGATCGCCGGCAGCGCAAGCGTCATCACCAAGAAGTACAGGCCAAGGTCTATAGTCCCGAAGACGAGCCAGCTCTCCGTGCTGGAGGCGCTCGATAGGCTGCGGTAGATGCCGAAGCCAAAGATCACGAGCGGGTAGATCAGCCTCACCAGCTCCTGCGGGTCCCGTCGCAGCTCCTTCCAGTCCTTGGACGCCAAGGCCCACCAGCGCGGTCGACGGACGCCCATGGGCCGCAGGGGCCTGACGCTAACTCCCCGTCTGCCCGAGGTCGCCTCCTGGAAGGAGGCCCAGCCAGTCTCGAATGCCCTCACGGAGAGCCACATCCCCAGCGCTCCCGCCACGAGCGCCACGCCAGCCATTCCCAGCAGGTAGGCGACTGCCCGCAGTTCGTCGCCTTCTAGGGCTAGCAGTAGCACCTGCCCTGGCCAGCTCGTGGGCAGGTTGCCCAGCAGCCCGACCACGCGAGCGGACCCCAGGGCGCCATAGGTCTGAGAGGACGCCAGCAGCTGCGATCCCACATAGTACGCTAGCCCCAGCCCAGCTCCCAGGATAGACGCCAGCGTGCGGGCCCTAGCGGGCGGGACCCAGCGGAGCACGGCCACCGTCAGGAGCGTCGCCAGAGATAGCGGCACTGCGGGCAACAATATGGCCGTCATAACCCCCAGAAGCCAGTAGCTCCATGAGGTGTGGGAGCGTAGCCCGAAGAGGAGGACGACGGTCGCAGTAGGCAGTAATGCCATGCCCAGCGCGCCAAGGTACGAGGAGATCAGCTTCTCCAGCACCACCCACCAGGAGGGCACGGGGGCCAGGAGGAGCAGCCTCAGATCCCCCCTGGAGGTCAGCGACCTCAGCATCCCAGGCACCGTCAGGAGGAACAAGAAGGTCACCCCGGCCGTTGAGAGCCATAGGAGGGTAGGTCGCAGATAGCTCTCGCTCCGCGTCCCACTAACAAGCGGGGCCAAGGCCAGCAGCATCGCGGCGGCCACGCACAGCAGAGCCACGGCCGCGCCCGCCGACCCTGCCCAAAAGGTCCAGGATCTGCCCCCGGGCGATGGCCTGCACAGCATCTTGATCCTTACCGACAGAAGGGTCCACAGGTAGCGCCACATGCTCTACGCCTCCTGAGTCAGCCGTAGGAAGACGTCCTCGAGCGTGGCGTCCTCCCCAGCCCTGGCCGCCTCCCTGAGCTCCTCCAGCGATCCTTGAGCCACTATGTTCCCACGATCGATTATGGCCACGCGATCGCATATCCCCTGGGCCATCTCCAAGATATGGGTACATATCAGAACAGTTTTGCCCTCATCGGCCATATCACGGAGGACGTCCTTTAGCAGGCGTGCGCTGCGGGGATCAAGGCCTACGGTGGGTTCGTCTAGGTACAACACCTGGGGATCGTGCACTAGCTGCCCACACAGAGCCGTCTTCTCGCGCATACCCCTGGAGTAGCTGCCTATCTGGGCATCCGCGACCTCCTCAAGCCCAAACCTGTGCAACAGGTCATCGACCTTAGAGTGCACGCTACCCGACACCGAGTACAGCTCTGCCAGGAGGGTGACGAACTCCCTACCGGTGAGCTTATCGTAAAGGAAGGGATCATCGGGCACGTAGCCTATAACCCTCTTCACCTCCAAGGGCTCGCTACTCAGGTTATGGCCGCAGACCGATATGCATCCAGCATCGGGGCGCAGCAACCCAGTGAGCATGCCCACCGTGGTGGTCTTACCAGCACCATTAGGCCCAACAAACCGAACACCTCGCCGGCGTACAGAGTTAGATCTATGCCGTTCACAGCTATCTTGTTCCCAAAACGTTTGACCAGCCCTTTGGCCACCACGCATTCTTGCATTCGGGTATCTCCAATAGCCTGCGATCACGGGCATTTTAGCTAGGCATCATGCCCTGCGTAAAGCTCGCTAGTTGCGAACATCACCCCATCGTGACATCCGAGCACTACTACCATAAACACCTGTAGTCCAATACCGCCAAGTAATGATATAGCTATCTAGCGATGGAGATGTATCTGACGGTCTTCCATCGATGTGACCTGGCGCAAGCCGTTATTGGCTTGCATGGTTGGCACGAGACTCGCTATGCTTTGGTAGCTTTTACATGAGGGAGGGCGTATGGAGACGCGGAGGATAGGTTCGCTGGAGGTGTCGGTGGTAGGCTTGGGCTGCAACAACTTCGGCCGCAGGCTGGACTACGAGGGCACCAAGAGGGTGATCGATGCGGCGCTGGAGGCTGGCATCAACTTCCTGGACACCGCCGACGTGTACGGTGGAGGCCTGAGCGAGGAGTTCATCGGCAGGGCGCTGGAGGGGAGACGCGACCAGGTGGTGATCGCCACGAAGTTCGGTAATCCGATGGAGGGGCAGGGGCAGGGCGCGAGCGCTAAGTACGTGCGGGTGGCTGCTGAAGCCAGCTTGCGCCGTCTGCGCACTGACTACATCGACCTCTATCAGCTACATAGGCCGGATCCAAGCGTACCGATCGAGGAGACGCTGGGCGCCTTGAACGAACTCGTGCGCGAGGGCAAGGTGCGCGAGATAGGCTGTTCCAACTTCTCTGCTGAGCAGCTGCGGGAGGCCGAGGATGCTGCCAGAAGCGCTAACACAGCGCGCTTTGTGAGCGTGCAGAACCACTACAACCTGCTCCATAGGGAGCCGGAACGTGAGGTCCTTGGGGAGTGCGAGCGGTTAGGGATAGCTTTCCTACCTTACTTTCCGCTCGCTAGCGGCCTGCTGACGGGCAAGTACCGCAAGGGACAGCCCCCTCCCGAGGGCACCAGACTAGCTTCCCGAGCAGACGCGCTGCGTGAAGATCTATTAGACCGTGTGGAGGCTCTCATAGCCTTTGCGGAATCACGTGGGCACGACGTATTGGACCTGGCGGTATCTTGGCTGCTATCCCGTGCGGTGGTAAGCTCCGTGATAGCAGGCGCTACCAGCCCAGAGCAGGTTAGACGTAACGTCGAGGCCTCTAGGTGGCAGCTATCCGACGAGGAGCTGGAGGAGATAGACCGTATAGTACCTCTTGGAGAGAACCTAGCATAGCTGATTTGACCTCGACCTTCCCAGATGGGACAATAACGATCAACGACGAGTATCTGTCGAGACGACGTTTGGGAGGTGACAGCGTTGGAGGATTCACAGAGCCAGTTAGGCCCCCTGGTGCAGGTAGGTATAGTCGTGAGGGATATAGAGACGGCAGCAGATAGATGGGCAGAGGTGTTGGGTCTACCACGTCCAGAGGTGATCACCACGGACCCAGTGGAGGTGTCTCACACCGAATACATGGGAGCTTCGACTCCCGCGCGCGCCAAACTGGCGTTCTTCCACTTAG
Organism: Thermobaculum sp. T2p; assembly: GCF_059335935.1. Classification (NCBI taxonomy): domain Bacteria; kingdom Bacillati; phylum Chloroflexota; class Chloroflexia; order Thermobaculales (SeqCode); family Thermobaculaceae (SeqCode); genus Thermobaculum (SeqCode); species Thermobaculum sp. T2p. Next base: position 97,417 of record NZ_JANZYQ010000002.1, on the reverse strand, counting down.
GGCAGGTGTCTATAGAGCTGATAGAGCCAATGGGCGGCCCCAGCACATGGCAGGACCAGCTGGGAGAACACGGCGATAGCCTCCATCACGTTGCCTTCAGGGTGCAGGGCATGAGGGATGCGATGGAACGCCTGAGCTCTCAGGGGATAAGGTTGCTACAACGCGGGGACTACACCGGCGGGAGATACGCCTACCTGGATGCCAGAGAGGCGTTGGGGACCATCCTCGAGCTGTTGGAGGACGACCAAAGCCCCTAGCCGTTCTTCTAGGTGCACACCTAGAAGAACGACCGATACCTCCTATCTGCCCCAGGACGTATCCTAGGACAGAGATAAGAAGGAGGTAATAAGCTATGGAAAGCAGGACAGGAGCTCTCGTAGAGCTCTCCGACCAGCTTGCGGACCTGGTGGAGTTCGCTGGAGGCTGGGTGGTGAAGGTGGACGCACGTTCAGGCCACCCAGCTTCCGGTATTATATGGTCCGGCGATGGCAGGATAGTCACCGCCGATCACGCCATCCAGCGTGAGGAGGACATCAGCGTGACGCTGGCCGACGGCGCTACCCACAGGGCCAGGGTGGTGGCGCGCGATCCCGGCTCGGACCTGGCGTTGCTGACGGTGGACGTCAATGGGCTGCCCACTCCGGAGATCGCCCAACGCACCGACGTCCATGTGGGCAACATAGTGCTCGCGCTGGGGAGGCCCGGTGGCCTGATGGCCTCCTTTGGCGTGGTGAGCGCCGTGGGCGGCAGGTGGCGCACGGCCACTGGGGGCATGCTGGACGCTTACGTACGCAGCGACGCCATGCTGTACTCCGGCTTCTCAGGGGGGCCGTTGGTGGATGTCAGGGGGAGATTAGTGGCGATCAACAGCTGGACGATCAGCCGGGGAGCGGGCTTTGCAGTGCCAGCTTTCGTGGCCAGCAAGCTGATAGAAGCCTTGGCCACCGGGGGCATCAAGAGGGGTTACCTTGGCATAGCCACGCAGCCGGTACCCATCGCCGATGTGCTGCGCTCCCGCCTAGGTATAGGCCAGCGCTCGGCGCTCATGCTGGTGAACGTGGAGCCAGGATCACCTGCAGACGCAGCCGGCCTCGTGATGGGTGACGTGCTACTGTCGTTCGATGGCGTCGAGCTGCACGGTCCCGAAGATCTGCAAGCGCTGTTGACCGCTGACAGGATAGGGCGCCCGGTGCCCACCAAGCTGCTGCGCGGGGGCCAGCTGATGGAGGTATCCGTCACGCCAGGGGAAAGGAGCTAGCCATGGAGGAGAACGTGAGTCCAAGAGCGTTGGCGGCATCCGTGGATGCCGCCAACGTGGCAAGACAGTTACTCGAATCGATCGTGCTCATCAGATCCCATCATGGGGTAGGCTCCGGAGTCGTTTGGCGCCCCAATGGCCTGATCTTGACCAATAGCCACGTCGTGCCTCAAGCCGAGGTGGAGGTACAACTACGGTCCGGCGATAGACTAAAGGCCAGCGTGGTAGCACGAGACGAGTCGCTGGATCTGGCAGCGCTGGCGATCCCCTCCAGGGACCTGCCGAGCGCTCCAGTGGGCGACTCAAGCCAAGTCAGGGTAGGGCAGCTAGTCCTGGCCGCAGGGTTTCCCCTGGGTGTAAAAGACGTCGTAACCGCAGGAATAGTTACCTCCGTGGGGCCGGTGAGCATGTTCCGCAGCCGCAGACCCTTCATCCAGTCAGACGTCTCGCTCGTGCCTGGCAACTCGGGTGGCCCTCTGGCCGATGCCAGAGGGCGTGTGATAGGCATAAACTCGATGGTGATCAGCCCGGGGTTGTCCCTCGCGATCCCCTCCGCCGAGGCGCAAGCCTTCTTGGCAAGCACCTTTAGGCCCAGGGCAGTGATAGGTGTACGCCTGGTGGAGACACCGATTGGAGGTGGCATGGTAGTAGGGGTGGAAAGCGGGAGCTCGGCTGAGCGCGCTGGGATAAGGCGATACGATGTGCTACTTGCTATCAACAACCGCAAGGTGGACAGCTTGGAGGACGTCGCAAGCGTGCTTGGGAGTGCGGGGGCCTCGCCAATTGAGCTACGCATCCTCCGAGATGGGCAGGTGTTGACGATCGAGCTCGTTCCCGACCTGCGATCTGCAGCCTGAGGTGCCACATGGTCAGGGTGGGCATAGTGTCTCCTTATCCAGCCCTTCGTGCCGGGATAAGAGCCATGCTGGCCAGCGAGGCCGACCTAGAGGTGGTAGCCGAAGGGGAGAGCCTGGCGAGCGTTCTATCCGTGGGGGTGGATGTGCTCCTGTTGGACTCACCAGAGGGGGGTAGTCCGCCGGAAGGCGCTGGAGCACTGGTGATCTTGAGCGACAGGCTGGAGCACGCCCTGTTGGGAACTGGCATGCCAGTAGGGTTTCTGCTGCGCGATGCCTCTGCTGAGGAGTTGGCCGCCGCCGTCAGAGCGGTCGCCAGCGGGCTCTCCGTGCTCTCCCCCGCGTTGGCCACTCAGATAGCGCGCCGTGAAGTGGAGGAAGTCCCCCTCACGGCGCGCGAGATCGAGGTGCTAGCTCTCATGGCCGATGGCCTGCCGAACAAGGCCATAGCCGCCCGATTGGGGATAAGCGAACACACCGTCAAGTTTCATGTGGGCTCCATCCTCGCCAAGCTCGGTGCCTCTAGTCGTGCCGAGGCCGTGGCCATAGCCGCTCGTAAAGGAATCCTATTCCTATAACATAGCTTACTTGGCTCCCGCGCGTTGACTCTCATATACGATGGCGGTGCTATCATAGACGTCTATGGGCGGTAACGCAAATGAGGGTTCTCTATGTTAAGTCGAATCAACATTCTGTGGCCAATGATCCCTTCCACCACACCCTAGATATAGCGGCGAGGTCGCTGGGCGTAAAACCAAGGACACTCATACATGATCCCGCTCAGAACATTCGAAGCGGGGCGGCCCTTCTAGCTATGTATGAGCGGCATTTGGTGGGAGCAACACCATCCGGTCCCTCCAAGTGGTACGGGGCCGTGGCCAAGTACAGCGGCTCGGACGTGCTGCAGGCTGCGAAGGCATCTGCTGATGAAGTCTACGCTACGATCAATCAAGGAGCCGGGCACATCCTCACCAACGGCCAAGTGGTTTACCTGCACGCCAAACACGCAGCGCCCGACCGCAGCACATTACGAGGGCTTGGACTACGTAACCCACACCGGCGGCGTAGAGTGCCCTCCTGGTCCGGCATGTCAGTTCGTGCCAGCTTTGTACCAGCAGTTCTCAGATGATCCATCGGACTAAGGCAACTACGATCTGGCCAACCGACCGGCCGATGGTCTCAAGATACGGTACATCATCCACGATACAGAAGGCTCCTACGAAAGCGCTTTAGGGACATTCACCACGCCGAGCTACGTTAGCGCTCACTACCTCATCAGACCCTCTGATGGCTTCGTCACCCAGCTGGTGCGCACAAAGGATGTTACCTGGCAAGCGGCCAACTTCGTGTACCTGCACACAGCGCCTAGTTTCGATGCTCCCCTAATCAGCGATCCAGCCCTACATCCTGACGGTTCTCCTGGTACTGCACTCGCATACGACTGGGGGGCGACAAGGCAGTGATAGGCCAGCAGTTCTATCTAGCTGAGCAGAGGGGAGATTGGAGCGCGGTCTACTACAGAGGCATCAAGGCCTGGTTGTATAATCCCAGAAGCCATCCCGTGGCTGTGCCTAGTCATGGTGCCTTGATAACACCTAGGAGTGGTAAGACCTCTATCCAAGTATATGGGGCAGCTTACCCATCTCCTGCGGACTACGCGGCCGATGGAGTGCCTGTGGCTCTACCCTTATGCCACCACTATTCCGCTGGACAGGTCTACGTAGCTTGGGGGCAGGTGCGCGCTCAGGACTACTACGCCGTGACGTTCAACTCCCCGCAGGACTATAAAGTGGTGGAGAACGGTTCTACCTTATATCGTTCAACCATAGGATCGCCTTCGTGCGAGCTGAAGATGTGGTAGTGCTTTCCTGGAGATGACGGAAACGATAAGACATCACGTGTAAAACGGGTCTACGAACGCATGGCCCCAAGTTACGATAGGTTCATGCTGTGGCTGGAAAGGTGGTTATTACGCGGCGCTAGGCGGGAGCTATGCGCGTGGGCCATGTTGACGTGCTAGAGGTGGCGGTAGGCACAGGGCTGAACCTGCAGTACTATCCCACTGATACACGCAGCCCAAGCATGCTAGATATAGCTCAGCAACGAGCGCATGAACTGGGTAGAAGCGTGGACCTGCGATTGGGTGATGCCCAACATCTTGATTTCCCCGATGAGTCGTACGATGCCGTCGTCTTCTCGCTGGCCCTCTGCACTATTCCTGACCCTGTCAAGGCACTAGCAGAATCAGGGAGGGTGCTTCGTCCTGGTGGGCTTCTACTCCTCCTGGAGCACGTGCGCAGCCGGGTCATCATCGTACGTGTTGTTCAAACGCTACTTGAGCCGTTTGCGGTGCGCTTGTGGGACGACCACCTGCTACGGGATCCCCTGGATCACCTAGGAAGCTTCGTCGTGGAAAGTGTGGAACGTAGGGCCCTCGGAGTAATCGAGCTTGTACTGGCGCGCAAGCCCTGGTGAACCCTAGTATGTGCTACCCCCAATCCTGGATGGCCCCTCCTAACGGCGAGCGTGTAGTGCTCCGGCCGCTGCCATAGACGGCTGACTAGAGAGTCGCTGCTGTGGAGATGGCTACCTCCGCATAGACGCCTGGTAGATGTACGCACGTGCCGCGTCGTGGTAGCTCTCCGCTAGCAGTGGGCGATCAGCGGCTGGTAGGCCCCCGAGGTCTAGCTGTCATAGGGCAAACTGGACCTTAGACCAGTTAGCTATTAGCAGATGGATGTCGTCGTGGGCTTGTAAGAGGTGTACGACATATCGTGGTCGTACGCTCGATCCCCTGGAGCATCATACAAAGGTGTGCGTGCGATGCGTTAGGCTAAGTGCCTAGAGCTTGATAGCCTCAAGCACGCAGTGCAGAGGTATGTCCTTGATCCATGGCTGAGAAGCTGTCTTCACAAACACCTCGCTAGGCTCTGGCTCCTCCAAAGCTGTTACAGCCAGTCCAGCAGCTCGTATAGCGCGGAAGTACCAAGATAGTGGACGATGGTAAGCTTCAGTCTCCCACAGCTCTCCGTTGGGGCCGTGCCAGGGCACCATCGAGGTCTGCAGCTGCCTATAACTCCTGACCTTGCGCCACACGATCTGCTCAGCGCCCACCAACTCTATCTGCCAACCAGAGCGGCCCCAGATGTCGAAACAGGGGTGAGATAGGCTTGCCACGAACCTACCACCAGATCGCAGCACACGAGCGGCCTCGTGTATAGCTACATCGGCGCGCTCTATATCCATTAGCGCCATGTTGCTCACGACGAGGTCGAAGCTGTTTGAGTTCAAGATAGAAAGGTTGCTGGCATCTGCCACGTGGTAGACGACGCCCAGAGCTGATACCTCCTCATGCCAGCGGGCTCGTTTGACCATAGCTGCGGAGGCATCCACTCCAGTTACCTTCGCCCCAGCGCGTGCCAACTTACAACTTATGTAGCCGTTGCCACAACACAGATCCAGGACATCCAACCCCGCCACATCCCCCACCACCCCGAGCAGCGTGGGATCTATCAATTCGCGATGCCACAGGTCGCCTTTATCCCCCTGCTTCTCGTCGTACCAAGCGGCCATGGCGTCCCAAGAGCTTGCCATCTTTTCCACCTCCAAGGAGAGATGATACTCACACAGGATAGCAGATCAAGATCACGTGTGTTAGGATCGCCCACTGTTCGCCGTAAGGCTGTAGAGCGTCAAGCTTAGACGGCGCCCAAATACTAACTTGACCTGGATGTCACGGATGGCTATCATGGCACTCAACCTTGAGATATGTTGGGCGTGGTCCCTAGGGCATCGATACATCAAGAGTCGAGGATTCAATAGCATGAAGAAGTTGTATGTTACCACGGGGATAGCAATCACGGCTGGAGCGGTTGCGGTAGCTGCGTTGAAGGTACGTAGCAACCCATCAGCCTGCCCTTATAACCAGCGGTTTGTCCTGGATCTTCCCAGACCGTTCATCTCGCGCAGCAGGCTACAACACCTACTGGATCCTGCTCCAGGACAGCAGCTGCTCGAGGTGGGAGCGGGTACTGGCTACTACTCCCTAAGCGTCGCTCAGCTGATACAACCCGAAGGTGTGCTTCACGTGCTGGACATCCAACAGGAGATGCTTGATCTGCTGATGCGCCGAGCTGAGGAGCACAAAGTTAGCAACATCTTACCCACTCAGGGGGATGCTCAGAAGCTGCCCTATCCCGACGACAGCTTCGATGGAGCTTACCTAGTAGCCACTCTAGGAGAAGTGGGCGATAAGGCAATGGCTATAAGGGAGCTGCGGAGAGTGCTTAGACCCGGAGGCAGACTGGTGGTGGGGGAAAGCATACCTGATCCCCACATGGTTGGCCTAAGTACTTTGCGCGAGCTTGCAGCAGCAACGGGCTTCACGTTCGAGCGCAGCCTAGGCCATAGATTAGGATATCTCGCAAGCTTTCGATCTGAAGGTTAGATCTGTCTTCTCACCCTACCGCCGTCGTGCGGCCGCAGGGCCGTACTCGATGCCGCCTGCATGCGGTGCATCGGAGGCCAGAAAACCTCTTGGATGACGGGCCGTGATGTCGGAGGGCGCCTCGCTGGCTGAGCTCATCTAGAACCACCACGTGCTTGCGAGGTGTACAGCGCACGCACGTACAAATAATGCGGGCAGCGTACAAGCAACTGCTATCTAAGTGATAGATATTTAACTCGCGTGCGAGACTAGAGTTATATCTAGCCACGAGCCGTTGCGTGGATCTATAATCTCGAGTAAAGTCGCAAGGAGGCAGCAGCTTGTACGTCTGTAATCCCATCAATATCAGCTATAGGTACCAGTTCCACAGAGTGCCCAACAGTGAGCTATGCACGGTGTGCAGGGAGGCCGCCGACCCCTCGCTAGTGCTCTTTCAGGGGCGCTACTACCTTTTCCCCTCCATGACCATGGGTTTCTTGGTGAGCGACGATCTGGTGCACTGGGAATTCCATCGCCTCGAAGGCATGCCCGTCTACGACTATGCCCCTGACGTGCGGGTCATCGGGGAATACCTGTACTTCTCAGCCTCCCACCGCACCAAACCCTGCTCTTTCTATAGGACTAAGGACCCCATAAACGAGGGCTTCGAAGAGATCCAGGGCTCGTTCCCCTTTTGGGATCCTAACCTCTTCGTGGACGACGACGGCAGGATCTATTTCTACTGGGGCTGCTCCAACCAGACACCTATATACGGGGTGGAGCTCGACCCAGCTACCATGAGGCCCAAGGGGGAGCCGGTGGAGCTCATATTCGGAGACTACGCCACCAAGGGCTACGAGAGGAAGGGAGAGGATCACAGGCTACTGACCCCTGAGGAGATAGAAGCGGCAGTGCAGAGGCTGCTGAGCACGATGCCCGACCTCCCAGCGGCAAGCGTCGAGGGGCTGCGCAAGTTCATGGGCAACGACCCTTTTATAGAGGGCGCTTGGATGGACAAGTTCGATGGTAGATATTACCTCCAGTACGCCTCTCCTGGCACCGAGTACAACATATACTCCGATGCCGTCTACGTGTCGGATCACCCTTTAGGCCCGTTCACATTGGCAGATAACAACCCATTCTCGTACAAGCCTGGCGGGTTCATCCCCGGTGCTGGTCATGGCTCGACACTCAGGGATAAGCACGGGAACCTCTGGCATGCTGCCACCATGCGCATCAGCGTTAATCACCCCTTTGAGAGGCGCCTGGGGCTATGGCCTGCCGGCATAGACGAGGATGGCGAGCTGTTCTGCAATCAGAGGTACGGCGACTGGCCTATGAGGATGGAGCAGGGTAGGATGGATCCCTGGCGTGCCCCGGAGTGGATGCTGCTGTCGTACCGCAAGCCAGCCAGGGCGTCATCTTTTGAGGTGGGGAAGGAACCTGCCAATGCTACCGATGAGAACGTACAGACCTGGTGGCGAGCGGCCTCCAATGATCCCGGAGAATGGCTGGAGGTCGGCCTGATGGAGGTGTGCGACGTGCACGCTATCCAGATCAATTTCGCAGATGACCACCTGATGTTGCCCCTGCCCGAGAGCGCCCATGTACCTGAAGGTTACGATAGGTGGTTGGACGATCGCAGTCACCACACACGCTGGCTGTTGGAAGGATCATTAGATGGCCAGCAGTACTTCGTGATCGAGGACAAGAGGCAGGCGAAAACCGACTTGCCCCACGACCTCGTGGTGAGCGAAGAGGGCCTGAGAGCACGCTACATCCGATGCACGGTCGTCGAGCTGCCGCACCAGCAACAAGCTTGCATCTCTGGCCTGAGAGTGTTCGGCAGAGGGCAGGGGACCCCTCCAGCTGTAACTCCGGCAGTGCGAGCCAAGATCGAAGGAGACCTAGACCTGCTAGTGAGCTGGGAAGAGGACGGCGCGGTGGGGCACAACGTGCTGTGGGGGCATGCCCCCCACAAGCTGTACCATAGCTGTATGGTATTGGGGAAGAACGAGGTCAAGATAGGTGCGCTCGTCAAAGGACAGCCCGTGTACGTGCGCGTGGACGCTTTCAACGAGGTGGGCATCACGGAGGGCGAGGTGCTGCCGGTGAGGAGCTGAGATCCCTTTAGGGCCAACTCCCGTTGGAGAAGTGGGGCGAGAAGTCCCTGACACGCCCCCTAGGCCATACGCCTAGATAACGTGCGGGCCGAGCCCATCCGTGCGCTGGCGGGTGTAGCGGACTCAGCCTGATGGTACGGTGGCTTGCTTGAACTCATCGTACACTAGCCTACGTGCTTCTGTATCAAATGTGACCAGACCCATGGTGGAGATGCCGTTTAGATCTCGATTGTACGTCATGCGCTCCTTGTAGTCCTTGAGCAGCCAGAAGGTGTAGCCCGCCATGTAGCTCAGTCGACAGGTATCCGTTACCTGCTGCCAGTGGGCTCGGAACTTGGCGGCATGCCACTCCTCGGTACCAGCCTCGTCGGCGGATCCATGGTTGCCGTATATGGACCACGTGCCGTTCTCAGTTATCAGGATGGGCTTCTCAGGATAAGTTGAATGCACAGCATCCAACACTGGACCGAGATCCGAATCCTGTCCGTAGAAGTACCCGAAGTATTCATTGAAGCCTATGACGTCTGCAAGATCAAATGCAGGATCCCAACTACTGGAGGAGGCCCACGTCACTGGCCTGCCTTGTATATCTAGCGCCTTGACAGCGTCCTTCATGTCCTTGATCCAGCTACGGTATACCTGAGTGTCCTGCCATATCTGCGACTCGTTCTGCAGACACCATATGATCACGGAGGGGTTGTTCATCTGGTTCCAAACCATCATCATCGCGAGGGCCCTGGAAAGGCCGTATTCCAACTGCAGGGCCTCCTGGGCTGTATCCAGCCACATGTTGTCTATATCATCTAATACGAACAATCCTCTGGAATCGGCAAATGCGTACACATAAGGGTGTCGATTGTACACGCAGTTGCGCACGAAGTTGGCCCCAGCATCTAGCACTAGCTGGAGCTCGCGGTCGTAATCAGCCATGGTCATGGATCTACCTCGCTCAGCGGTCTCCTCATGCCAGTTGACTCCCTTGAGGAACACTGGGTGATGATTCACACGAAGTTGGGCATCGACCACATCCACCCTGCGCATGCCGTAGTTGACCGTGAGGCTGTCTTCCAACTTATGGTGTGAGTGTAAGTTGTTCAATAACCAAGCTTCCAGGCGATATAGCACTGGATCACTAGGCTTCCACCATCTCGCACTCGGGATATCGAACTCAAAAGCGACGACTCGGGTCTGACCTGGGGCCACCTTTACCTCCTTTGATTTAGGAGCAGCCCCTGTGGCTGGGCCTGGGCTGACGCACAACAGCCTGGTAATAGGGTGGCAACCGTAGTTATGGAGGACGACCCTTACATCAAGCTTGAAGTCTGATGCGGCGGCGAGCAACTTCACGATACTGAGAGGGGCAACAGCCTCGATGTAGACATCCCTGGTAATGCCAGCATATGGCCAGTAATCCACGGGCTTGTAGGGTAGTTCCCTGTCATCGGTCACCGGAGTAGGATTGGTAACCACAGGATCGTATGAACTCCACCACCTGCGACGAAACACACGCACGGCTATGAGCGCGGTCCGTCCGGGCCGGACGTACCTGGAGATATCAAGAGCAAAAGGTGTGTGACCTCCTTCATGCACACCTATTAGGTGTCCGTTGACGTACACCCATGCCCTGTAGCTCACGCCAAGAAAATGTATCCGAACAGCCTTGTGCTTCCAGCCCGCAGGTACATGCACGCGCTTTCTGTACCAAGCGTATCCATCGTAGAACGCAGTCCCTTGACCGTATCTACGGCCATCGTAGGTACCGAAGTCGGGAGTATCGTACAGATCCCACGGCAACGGGACCTCTACCTGCCTCCAATCGGAGTCGTCATAACAGGGAGAGTACCACCTATGTGCCATGCCCTCATCTTCAGGATCGAACCGGAACCTCCAAGTGCCGTTGAGATCGATATAGCCTCTACTAGCCTCCCGATGCTGCCAGGTATCGAACGAGGGCACTGGAAGACCATACTGAAACAGCACGCTCGTGCCATCGATGCGTCTTATGTGAGTATCCATTGGCTCTCGTGGGCTATCGGCCTGGCTTGTTCTAAACATAAGCCTTGGCAACGCCATGAAGGCTACCGCCGCGGCAGCAGAAGAGCGTAGGAATAAACGTCTCGAGAACCTGTGCTGGACTTGCATGCTTTCCTCCTATGGGAATTGCAGGCCGCGCCGCAGGGTATGCATATATTATATATAAGAACGGCTCCGTGATGAACCTACATGCCTCCCAACGCATCTAAGTGCTTACAGCAACACCGCTTATAAGCAGGCTGCCGTGAGCCGGCACGACGAGCTCGACTCCGTGCCTGCTTAGATCCTCGCCGCTTGCCTCCCAAGCTCGATCGCCATCTACATCGTGCAGCAAGTACCTCTGATCACGAGATAGGCCTTGTGGTATCACCCTGAGGCTGCAGGTTTGCCCTGAGGCTCGAAAAGCCAGCAGGGCGAACCTGCTCGCATCCGGGGCAGAGAGCTGCCAGACGTCCCACTCCTCGTGCCAAGGAGAGGTCAACAGGTACCTACGGCCGGCGAGCAGGGGCCTTATGACCGCCTTGTACTCCGACACAGCTCGGGAGAGCTGCTCGATCTCCTCCGCATCCCAACTACCTAGATGTGTGGACACGCCGAAGGCCCCGCACATCCTGCTGCGGCACTCGTAGGCACCTCCGCGGTCGAGGACCCAGGTGTTCAGCCACCGGAGCGGCAGGAAGTACCCCGCCCCCTGCGCGTGTTGGCGGCAGCTTGCGGCCCTGTAAGTATAGTCCGAGAGCCACTGTGCGTGGGTATACCGCAGCATCCCGAGATCTGCCCGATGCCCTCCGCTGGCGCAGTTCTCGATAACCAACCCGGGGCAAACGCGGCGTATCTCTGATAGCACGCGATAGAGACCGAGCGTGTGGGCGTAATGGCCGTCGCCGGATTGGTGGCCGTGGTCCGGGTTATTGCAGCCGGGCCCATAGCCCATGTTGTAGTCCCATTTGAGCCAATCCACACCGTACTCCTGTACCACCCTGATGATCTCGCGCGACATCCATTCTTGAGCATCGGGGTTGCCCAGGCAGAGATGGCCGGCCACCTCATCTCCCCAGGTGCGTGTTATGGGGATCCCGTCGCGGGTGGCCAGCCAGTCCGGGTGCTGAGAGGCCAAACTGCCCTGCATGTCCACCCTCTCCGGCTCCACCCAAAGGCCGAAGCGCATCCCCATAGACCTAACGCGGTCGCCGAAGGATCGCAGCCCCGAAGGGAACTTGCTGCGATCTTCGACCCAATTGCCCCAGCCGGAGACGTAGGATTCGGGACGGCGTCCGGCGAACCAGCCGTCATCGATGACGAACACCTCGCACCCAACCTTCGCTGCTAGCTCGGCCTCAGCCATCAGCCTGCCCTCATCTATGTCCCCCTCGTAGGCGTACCAGTGGTTGTACTGCACCCAGGGCCAATCCTCAGGCACGGACGGCGCTAGGTGATGGCGTTGCCACTCATGCAGCTCATGGGAAGCGTCGTCCAAGCCACCGGTGAAACCCCACAGGATGGCAACCGGGAGGTGCAGAGTCCCCCCGGGAGGCAGGACATGCTCGAAGTTGCGCAATCCCAGGACCACCCGCACGCCCCCGGCGACGTGAGCCGCAGTCATTTGCCAGTGACCAGACCAAAGCATCGCTCCCGCTATGCCGCGGTCACCTGCCTGCAGCGCGAACCAGGGTATGAAGTCCCCGGTGGACCTACCATCTTCGGCAGATGTGTAGGCTCTCGGGCGCGATAGGGCACGTCCCAGGTCATCTAACGTCCATAGCGCGTACCCCCTTGGGGGAAGACCGTCATCGTAGGCGCCTCCTCGGAGCACGCTGAACGTAGCCTCCGACGAGGGCCTGCAGGTGATATATAGGGAGGCAGGGTTGCTGATCGACACCGGCCCGTCGCCGAAGTTTCGTAACCGCGTCTCCCAGGCCACGACCGCAGTACCTGGGTACAGCCTCAATGTTATATCCACCATGAGGGTAGTGTCGGCGATGCGACCCAACAGCCTGAGGGCCTGCTCACCAGAGGGCTCGACCAGCGTCTGTCCCTGCACCTGGCATATCTCGTAGGACAGGGCACCATCAGAGCTTCCAAAGACAGGGCTGGGATGGGGATCCCAGCCCTGGGTAGCACAGGTCAAGCGCGTGAGGCGGAGCAAGCCGCCTGCGTCTGTATCCAGTCCAAAGGTCAGGTGGTCGTTGCCTATCTCGTAGCTCCCATGATCATCGTCAGCCCTGGCCCATATCTTGGCACGTGCGTCTGCAGGCATCAGCATCTCCTCAGGAGACCTTGCCGGTCTTCAGGAGGTTCTCCAGCTTGGGTCTAACCTCCTTCATGGCGTCGGCCGCGGTCTTGTCGCCTCGGAGGACGGCGTCCCAGGCAGGATTGAACACGTCTCGAAACTCCACGACGTACCCTCCAAAGTACTTACCCATCTTGTCGCCTGGGGTGCGTAGGATGCTTTGATCGAGCTGGTCGAGGAACACCTGCTTGTGCTCGGGCGGCACCTTGGGGTTGAGAAACACCTCGCTGTTGGCCAGCTTCTTTAGCGGGGGCACGCTCTGCCCAAGCTCGGCGACGATCTTCTGACCGTCCTCGGAGCAGCAGAAGGATATCCACTTCCAAGCGGCTTCTTTGTTCTTAGCCGCGGATGTCATGGCAAGGGGGGAATACCAGCCAGTGGACACCCTGACTTTACCCTTGGGGAAAGGCGCGACGTCCCACTCGAACTTGGCATCCCGGTAGCGCACCATCGCCCACACACCGTCGAACACCATGGCTACGTTGCCGCTCAGGAAGGATATCTGCCCCTGCTGCTGGAACTGCGGGCTAGGAGATATGTAGTGCTTCACACCCAAGTCGGCCACGAACTGCAGGCCCTCAGCAGCCGCGGGCTCGTCGAGGGGGACCTTACCATCTTTGGTGATCACCTCTCCACCGTTGCCCCAAACCCACAGCCACGGCACCCAAGAGGCTTGAGGGTCGAAGGCGTACTGCTTGATGCGTCTGGGGTCAAAGCCTGGATCCCCTGGGTGCTTGCCGTTGCGATCCAATGTGAGCTTGCGGCCGTACTCCAGCAGCTGGTCCCAGGTTATGGGCTCCTCGGGGCTCAGAGGTGGAATGCCGGCCTGCTTGAAGAGGTCCTTGTTGTAGAACATCGCCATAGAGCCCCCGTCGTACGGTAGGCCGTAGGTCTTGCCCTCGTACTCCGAGGTGTACCATGCTATGGGCAGGTAGTCCTCCTTGTCGAACCTGCTGTCGTTGGCAATGAAGCTGTCCAGCGGCTCGAGCGCTCCAGCCCTGATCGAGGACGTGATGGTGCAGTCGCACTCGAACAGGCAGTCGGGTGGGGTGCCGCTGGCGAGCTTCAGCTGAAACTTCTGGTAGAAGTCTCCCGGTACCTCCTCTATCTGGACGGTGATGCTAGGCTCGCGCTTTTGGAACTCATCACGCAGCCTGCGGAACACCTTGAAGATCGCCTCGTCGCCCCGGGCGAAGAAGTTTACCGTGCCGCTGGCGGACCCTCCGCTGGGGGCCGCGGAAGCGGCTGGGGAGCTGCCTGCAGGGGCCGTGGGTCTAGTATTCCCTTGACCTCCAGATCCCCCGCAGGCGCTGAACACCAGGGCCGCACCAAGAGCGCCCACCTGCCTAAGGAAATGTCTGCGACCGTAGCTAACTGTCATCATATGCCTCCTATGTTATGCTTTGATGCCCGTTAGGACTATGCCTTCAATGAAGGTGCGCTGTGCCAGGAAGAACAACAAGATGATGGGAGCTATCATGATCACGGAGACGGCCATCACCAGATGAGTCATGTCGCGGCCCCACTGCAACCCCTGCAGGGCCGCCAGGCCGAGCGCCAGGGTCCGCTTGTCGGCTGAGGAGAGGTACACCAGGGGGCCAAAGAAGTCGTTCCAGTGCGACAGGAAGGAGAAGATAGTTACCACAGCCAACGCGGGTTTGGATAGGGGTAGGATAATGCGGGTGAAGATCACCCAGGAGCTGGCACCATCGATCCTGGCGGACTCATCTAGCTCCAGCGGGATGGTTCGGAAGAACTGTCGCAGCAAGAAGATAAAGAAGGCTCCTCCCCCGAACCAGTAGGGCACGATCAGCGGCAGGAAGGTATCCAGCCAGTGCAGGGCCTTGAACAAGATGAACGTGGGGATGAGCGTGACCGTGTAGGGCACCATGATGGTGGCTAAGATCACCGCGAACACTAGGTCTCCGCCAGGCCACCTTAGGCGAGCGAAGGCATAGGCGCTCATCGCCGACGTAACTACCTGCCCGATCATCGCCAGGAAGGTGATCGTCAGGGTGTTGCGCAGGTACTGCAGGAACGGCAGGGCCGACAGCACCTCTGTGTAATTCTCCCACCTTGGAGGGTTAGGTATCCATTCTGGGGGCAGCACGAATATCTCGTTGGGACCCTTGAGCGAGCTGCTAACCAGCCAGGCAAACGGCAGCATCATCAGCACGCCGCCCACGGTTAGGCAGAAGTAGGCCACAGCTTGGCTGATGGCGTGGCGGGCCCTCTTGCCGAGGCGCACGCCGCGCTGGGCTTGGGCATAGGAATCTGCTGTGCTTGTTCTAGCTGTGCTCATAGCATCACCCCGCTCTCTCCGCTTCGTAGTACACCCATCTGTGCTGCAGCCTGAACATCAACCAGGTCAGCACGACGATGATCAGGAACAGCACCCAAGATAGAGCTGCCGCGTACCCCACCTTGAAGTATTGGAAGGCGTTTCGGTAGAGATACACCATGTAGAACAGCGCCGAGTCGCTGGGCCCCGCGCTGCCGCTGCCCGTGGGAGTGTAGATGAGGTACACGATCGTGAACACCTGGAAAGAGTTTATGATACCTAGTATCAGATTGAAGAATATGATGGGGGACATCATCGGCACGGTTATATGCCGGAACTTGTGCCAGAAGTTGGCGCCATCTATCTCCGCGGCCTCATATAAGTGGCTGGGTACCCCCTGTAATCCCGCCAGAAACACCAACATCGTGCTCCCCAGGCTCATCCACAGGCCGATCATCACCAGCGCGGGGATCGTCCACGTGGGGTCGATGAGCCAGCCAGGAGTGGGCAGGCCCAGGTTGCCCAGCATTATATTGAGCAAACCGAAGTCGCGGTTGAGGATCCACCTCCACAGCGCCGCCCCTGCGGCAGCGGGCACCAAGCTGGGCAAGTACCACACCGTGCGGTAGACGGCTATTCCCCTCACCTTCTGGTTCATGAGGACGGCCACCAGGAAGCTTAAGACAAGCGTGACCGGTATGCTGAACAAGCTGTAGTAGACCGTCGCCTTCAGCGAGGTGCGAAACAGCTGGTCCTCAAACAGCATCTGCCGATAGTTGCCCAACCCCACGAAGTGCGGGGGATTGATGATGTTGTACTCGGTGAAGCTTAGGTAGAAAGAGTAGATGATCGGGTAGGCCGTGAAAATCAGCAACCCCAGAATCGCCGGCCCCGCAAAAAGTAGGCCATCTATGCTCTCCCTGCCGCGCAGCCCCCTGAAGGGCCGTAACACACCATATCTAGCTGTAGCTCCTGCCATCTGTAAACTCTTCCTGCACTACATTTTGGCTAGAATCTAGCACAGTCTGATCGACATGTCAATACTTTATGATTTTTTATCTCAAAAACAATCATATTTATGATTATATTTATCCTAATCGATTGACAAGGCAGGGTATATGTAGTAATGTGAAGCCTAGACATCACCATCGTTGGAGGTTACCTTGGAAGATCTAAGAAGCGCCGGGATCGCCATCTCCGACTCCATGGTGCACAGGCTGGCTTATTCCCATGATGCTTGGCCTCTGGGGCTCAAGCAGGCCGTGACGGGGTATCCCTCCTGGGTACCGAGGGCGGTGGCTTGGCCCGAGAGCACGCAGCAGGTGTCCGTGCTGCTACGCTGGGCCAGCGCCCATGGCGTGCCGGTGGTGCCCTACGGAGGAGGCTCCGGCATAGTCGGAGGTGCCCTGGCGAACGAGTCGGCGGTTGTTGTGGACCTCAAGCGCATGGGTAGGTTGTTGGAGGTAGATAGAAGATCGATGCTCGTGCGCGCCCAGGCCGGTATCAGCGGACAGTACCTAGAGGACAGGCTGAGCGCCCAGGGCTTGACGCTGGGGCACTTCCCCCAATCCATCATGGCCTCCACGCTGGGGGGATGGCTTGCCCACAGGGCCGCGGGCGTGACCTCAACCCGCTATGGCAAGATCGAGGATATGGTGATAGCGCTGGAGGTCGTGCTTCCCTCCGGCGAGGTGGTGCGCACCCGCCAGGTACCTAGGGCCTCTACGGGCCCGGATCTTGACCAACTGTTCGTGGGCTCGGAGGGCTGCTTTGGGATAGTTACCGAGGCCACTCTGCAGGTGTACGCGGCCCCCGAGGTCCGTCGCTGGTGCAGCTACGTCGTGGAGGATTTCGAGAGGGGCCTTGAGGCCGTGCGGCTAGTGCTGCAGCGCGATCTCCGGCCGGCAATCGTGAGGTTGTACGACGCGACGGAGGCCAGCCCATTTCTGGAACCCTGGGGGCAGGCAGGCAGCTGCCTGCTCCTTTGGGGTTGCGAGGGATTTGATGACCAGGTGAGGTTGGAGCTGGCGCACATAGAGGCCAGCTGTGGATCTGTGGGGGCGATGGCGCTGGGAAGCGGCCCCGCCGAGCTCTGGTGGAGCAGGAGGTTCAACACCTTGGGACTTATCCGCCCACTCCTGGACCCGCTGGGAGTGGCGGATGCGCTAGAGGTGTCGGCCAGTTGGAGCCGCATCGGACAGATCTACGGGGCCATGCGTGCGGCGATGCTGGAGGCCGCCGGCGAGGGAGGCTCGGTCTACGGCCACCTCTCGCACGCCTATCGCTCCGGAGCCAACCTGTATATGATATTCTCGGCCAGGGCGAGGAATGAGTCCTTGGTGGAGCAGAAGTACTACGAAGTGTTGGCAGCGGCCTTCGAGGCATGTCTGTCCTTGGGAGGGAGCTTATCCCATCACCACGGCGTGGGGCTGGGCAAGGCGCGATGGCTCGAGCAAGAGTGGGGATCGACCGGGCTGCAGGTGTTGCACGCCGTCCAGAAGGCGCTAGATCCCGCAGGGATAATGAACCCTGGGAAGGGGCTGCACGCTAGCTGGGAGGCCGGAGATGCTAGATAAATACAAGGACGCGATCCTACGCAACGCCGCGGCGCACGAGCAGGACCTGTTCGCCACGCCTGAGGTGTGGGCCCTAGGTGATCACGCCCTTGCCGTATCCCGCAGGGCTCTCCTGCTGCGGCTCCTGCTTGAAGGCCACATAGGCTGGTCCAGGGAGCTGGCCGACGTGATCTACTCGGCGCTTACCGACGGCGCGGCGGCTGCTTTCTCGGTGTACGGCCACGGGGGCGATGCTCCTCCCGACGAGACGGCATACCTACGAGCGGCTAGGGCCGAGGCCGTGGCCGCGGGATGCGCTCCCGAGTACGTGCTGGCCATCAGGGAGGCTTACCTGACGGAGGGCACGCCCTGGGGGCAGCAGGAGGTGCACGCTCGCCCAGGAGAGGCCGTGCTCCTGGTGGACGCCTCTACCGTGGCGCTGGCGCCAGAGGTGGCGGAGGCCTGTAGGCGCGTGGTCCACAGGTTGTGCACGCAGGCCGGTGAGCTCGTGGGGGTCACAGCTGGATACGAGCTGTACGACCTCGGGCTGTGGGCCGAGGCCAAGGCTGCTGCGCGGGAGGTGGGGAGACAGCTGGAATCCCTTGGGGCTAAGCTGGTGATAGCTGATGCTGCCGAGACGGCCTACGCCTTGGGACGGCTCTACCCTCTGCTCGGGGTGGAGTTGGGATGCCGTGTGGTGCACGTCTCGCAATGGCTGTGCGAGGTCGAGGGCAGTTGGCACCCTCGCAAGCAGGGGGAATTGGTCACTTACCACGACTCCTCACGCCTAGGCCGAGGCCTGGGAGTATACGAATCCCCTCGCGAGCTCATATCCCGGACGGGAGCCCAGCTGCGCGAGATGCGCTACCGTCGCGAGCAGGCGTTGCCCTCCGGCCCCACCGTTGGGTACCCCTACCCGGCGGTCGCGGAGGAGATCGCGCGGCGCAGATTGGTGGAGGTGTTGGAGTCCGGGGCGGAGGTGGTGATCACCACTTCGGTCTACGCCCGCCGCAACCTCAGAGCTCCGGCGGGGACGCATGGGATACATGTACTGGATCTGGTAGAGTTCTTGCAAGATTGTGTTGAGAGGTGAGCAGATGGATGCGCGCACAGGCAAGAAGCTAAGGTTAGGCAAACTCTTCCGTCCCTCCAGTGGGCGTGCGATCGTGGTAGCTTACTCGCATGGTCTGTTGATGGGGCCTGTGGAGGGCATGGTCACTCTGGAGGAGATGCGGCAGACGGCGCGCGCGCTGCGGGGAGCCGAGGGGCTGATGGTCTCACCAGGCATGGTGAGCCACCTTGAGGAAGTGTTCATCGGGCCCGACGCCCCGGCGCTGGTGGTGCACCTGGATTGGCAGAACTTCAGTCGGGGTATCTTGCCATACCCAGAAGGCGTATCTGTGGCGCTGGCATCCATCGAGCAGGTGCTCGCTGCGGGGGCATCGGCGGTGATGACCTACATGTTCGTGGGACACGCCGATCCCCACGACGAGCAGGCCGAGATCGCCCGCAACGCGGCCATCTCCAGGGAGTGTGAGAGGCTGGGCTTACCCTTGATAATAGAGCCGCGCAGCGCCCGTGAGAAGGCTCATCCCGAGGACAAAACTGACACCCAAGTCCTTGCGATGTACGCGCGCATCGCTGCTGAGGTGGGGGCGGACGTGGTCAAGTGCATATACCCTGGCAGTCGCGAGTCCATGGCGGAGGTGGTGCGAGGATGTCCGGTACCGGTGCTGGTGGCCGGTGGTGTGAGAAAGGAGACCTTTCGCGAGGCCCTCGAGGTGGCCCACGAGTCATTGCTAGCTGGCTGTGGCGGGATCATGTTCGGCCGCAACATCTACCAGGCAGAGGACCCGGGACGTGCCCTGGAGGCCTTCCAGCAGGTAGTGCACGAGGGGATGAGCCCAGAAGAGGTGCTAGCTAACATGCAAGTGTGAGGTGAGACATGTCTTTGATAGATCTTTCCCATATGGCGGGTTTTCCGGTATCCCTGGACCCACTGAGCCTGAGACTGACCTTCGGCGAGGGGATAACAAGTGATCCTGCGGAGGTACGCCGCACAGACGATATCCGACAGATGCTGCTAGATCCTGATGCTGAGGGACCAGAACACCTATACACCATTTATATGAACATTCAGGTGGGACAGCGCGCCCTCGAGGAGCACGGCCTCGGGCTGGGGGCGGTGGTGTACAACGCTGGTAAGGTGGGGCGAGAGTGGGTGCGCAGCCAGGGGCACGTTCACTCTTGCCCTCCGGGCACCGACCTGGCTTACTCCGAGGTGTACGAGTTCTGGTACGGTAGCGGGCTGATGTACCTACAGGATACAGCATCTCCGGAGGTGTCGCAGGTGATATTGGTACCTGTAGGACCCGGCGACAAGGTACCTATCCCGCCTGGATGGGTACACGTGGTGGTGAACGTGGGGAACGGTCCTTTGGTGCTTGGGGCGGTGTATGCCCTGGATACCACCCTGATCTACGAGCCTCTTAGGCAGCTGGGTGGCACTGCGTACTACGTCCTCGCCGACGGCTCCTTCGAGCGCAACCCGAGCTACCTGCGGGCGCCCGCACCCAGAAGGGTACAGGTGCCCAGGAGACGACAAGCCTGCCTGGACCCCGAGATGCCGATGGTAAGGGCGCTGTTGGCCCACCCTAAATGCTACGACTACGTATCCAAGCCTCAGGAGCACAGGGAGCTATGGGACTGGTTGATGGAGGCCTGGAAGGCATGATCCTGACGGTATCCCCCAACACCTCAACCGATAGGGTGTACGTCGTGTCGGGATTCAAGTCGGGGGCCACTCTGCGCAGCCATCTAAGCTTCGATCAGGCTGGCGGCTCCGGAGCCCACGTCAGCGGCGTGGTCGTGCAGCTGGGGGGTAGCAGCACCGCGATCGTGGTCCTAGGGGGTGGTAACGGCCTGCGATGGCGGCGGGCGGCATCTCGACAGGGTATCGACTACCGGGCGGTGGAGATAGAGGCCGAGAACAGGTCATCCGTGGTTGTAGTGGATAAGCAGCTTGGGCTAGTCGCCGAGATAATCGATGAGGGACCACAACTGAAGGGACATGAGCACGTACTGCTGCTGGAGCTGTTGGAGAGGGAACTCCCACGAGCATCCCTGGTGGTGCTCTCGGGCAGCCTCCCCCCTGGGATGCCACCGGACCTGTACCTGCGGGCGATAGAGATGGCACGCGCCATGGGCAAGAAGGTGATCATCGACTCCCACTCCCGGCCTATGGAGATAGCGCTCGCCGGCAGGCCATGGATGGTGAAAGTCAACCTCGAGGAATTCGAGGCGCTCCTGGGCAGATCCACTGGCGACATGCAGGATAGGGTTACCGAAGCCACCCTTTTTGCGGCTCAGCATGGGGTCGAGGTGCTGTTGCTATCCATGGCGGCAGGAGGTGCGCTGTTGGTCTGTGGGGGGCGGGCCTGGCACATCCCCGTGCCCCAGGTGCCCAGATGCTTGCCTGGGGGCAAAGGTATCAACCCAGTGGGCTGTGGCGATGCCATGGTGGGAGCTTTTGCCTGGGCCTACGAACGTACGGGGGACTTAGTGTTAGCTGCCCGTTGGGGGGTAGCTGCGGCGCACGTGAACCTTGGGAAGTACGAGGTGCCCTCGTGCCCGCTGGCCGAAGTGGAGGCGATGCTGCCGTTGGTGGAGTGGAGGGAGGTGACGAGGCAAGAGGGGGTGATGGAGAGATGTACCTAGCGTATGATGTGGGGGGTACTAGGATCAAGAGTGGGTTGGTCAGTCGGGAGGGTAAGGTGATAAGGAGGCTAGTTGTGCCCACTCAGGGGCACCTTGGGGCCCAGCACGTGCTTGAGAGGCTCGTGGAGCTAGGCAGGGAGCTTGTGGGGGATGAGGTCCTGGAGGGGATAGGGGTGGGCTTTACCGGGGTGATAGACACCTCCACGGGCACCGTCCTCCAGCTCAACGGCAAGATCCCTGACATAGAGGGGGTCAGTGTGGGAGGTTACCTACAGGAGGTGTTTGGGGTACCGACCAAGGTGGACAACGATGCTCGAGTGTACGCCCTTGGGGAGTGGGTGTACGGGGCTGGGAAGGGGTATGAGGACGTGGTGTGCGTGACGATAGGCACGGGAGTGGGCACCGGGGTGATAAGTGGAGGCAAGCTGCTTAGGAGCTCCGGTAGGCTGGCAGGGATCCTTGGAGGGCACTTCACGGTAGAGGTAGATGGGGAGTTGTGCTCGTGCGGAAACGTGGGCTGCTGGGAGGTGTATGCCTCGGCCACGGCGCTGGTGGGGATGGTGAGGAGGCATCTGGAGAGGGGTTGTGGATCAGGGCTTGTGGGCAGGCAAGTAGATGTGGAGGGTGTGCTTGGAGCCGTGGAGGGAGGAGACGAGTTGGCCTGCTGGGTGTTTGAAAGGTGGGTGAGGTACCTAGCAAGTGGGGTGGTGACCCTGGTGCACGCCTATGATCCCCAGGTGGTGGTGCTGGGAGGAGGGGTGATGGGGAGAGGAGAGCTGGTACTGCCCAAGGTGAGGGAGTACGTGGCCAGGCATGCTTGGACCTATCCCAAGGGCAGGGTGGAGGTGAGGGGTGCAGAGCTTGGAGATGATGCCGCGCTGTTGGGGGCGGTGGCGCTAGTGATGGGAGGTTACGATGGCTGATATAAAGGTCAAGGGCTCGCAGCTACGCAAGGAGCAGATCCTGCAACGGCTACTTGAGAGGTCTGAAGTGACCGTAGAGGAGTTGGTGGAGGAGTTGGGGGCTTCCCCGGCCACGATCCGTCGTGACCTGGCGGAGCTGGAGCGAGAAGGACTGCTGCGCCGCACGCACGGCGGGGCATCGCTTGCCGAGCGCATGCTGTACGAACCCTTCCTGCACGACTCCTCCTTCGAGGAGCAAGTGCGCAAGGAGGGCGAGGCTAAGAGGCGTATAGGCCTGGCAGCGGCCTCTCTTATAGCAGACAACGAGACCATATCCCTCACGCCGGGCACGACCACCACCCAGGTGGCACGCAGCCTGCGCCACCGCAAGGGCATCACGGTGATCACCAC
Source organism: Thermobaculum sp. T2p (assembly GCF_059335935.1). NCBI lineage: Bacteria > Bacillati > Chloroflexota > Chloroflexia > Thermobaculales (SeqCode) > Thermobaculaceae (SeqCode) > Thermobaculum (SeqCode) > Thermobaculum sp. T2p. The sequence continues at coordinate 74,566 of NZ_JANZYQ010000002.1, read as the reverse complement.
GACCGTGAACGTCGCCATGGAGCTAGCTAACCGCGACGACCTCACGGTGTTCGTGGCGGGCGGCTTCCTCCGAGGTAGCTGGTTCTCCCTCGTGGGCAGCTTCACGATCAAGGCGGTCAGCGAGTTCTTCGTGGACAAGGTGTTCATAGGAGTCAACGGCATCCACGCCGAGAAGGGCCTCACCTGTTGGAATCCCGAAGAGGCCGCGGTAAACAGAGCTCTGATCGAGCATGCCAAACAGCGCATCGTGGTCGCGGACCACACCAAGCTGGGCGTGGTGGCCACGGCGCTGATGTGTCCCACCCAATGGGTTGACGTCCTCATCACCGACACGGCGGCCACCGAAGAGGCCGTACAACCCTTCAGAGACCTAGGAATAGAGGTGATGCTGGTATGAGTAGAGCTGCCAAGACCGGGCTTCTACCATCCCGCACGCGCGAGAAGCTGGATCTGGATGGAGAGTGGAGCTTTGCGCTCGACCCAGATGGCGTTGGGGTGCAGCAGGAGTGGTACCGAGCCCTCCGGCCAGGGAACATCCGGATACCCGGCTCCTGGGAGGAGCAAGGCTACGGTGAGCGTCCTCCCGAGCAGATAGTTGGATGGACGAAGCGCCGGAGCTACGAGGGCCCTGCTTGGTACGTGCGTGAGGTGGAAGTACCTAGCAGCTGGCAGGGCAGTACTCTCTGGCTGCAGGTGGATCGCGTCAACTGGATCACGGATCTATGGGTCAACGGTCGCTGGGTGGGCTCGGGCGACTCCCTGAGTGTCCCCCATCGCTTCGATGTCACCGAGCACGTATCGCCTGGGGAGTCGAACCTGGTGGCGATCCGCGTAAACAACAAGGTGGAGGGCGTCCTCAACTACGAAGGCCACATCCACTCACGGCACACAGCCACCAACTGGGGAGGGATAACGGGGAACGTGAGGCTTGTAGCCACACCTTCCTGCTGGATAGAGGCTCTGCAGATACTGCCTGATGTCGCAGCCAGGTCCGTTACCTGCAGGATTCATCTAGCTACGCGGCGGCCCTCCCGGGGCAGGATGTCGATGAGCGCTTCCGCTGAGGGGAAGGAGGTCGCACGCTCGGAGTCGCCTGTAGAGGTAACTGCTGGCGGGTCCTGGGTGGAGCTACAGCTGCAACTCGGCCCCGATGCCAAGCTGTGGTCCGACCGCGACCCTTTCTTGTACGACCTAGAGATACGGCTAGAGACCGATCTGGGGGCAGATGCCGTGCACACCCGCTTCGGCCTACGCAGCCTTGAGGCAAGGGGCAAGCAGTTGTACCTCAACGGCGAGCCGCTGTACTTAAGGGGCTACGTGGACTGCTGTATATTCCCGCTCACGGGCTATCCGCCCGAGGACAAGGAGATATATCTAAACCAATTTCGCCGCGCTAAGGAGTACGGCTTCAACCACGTCAGGCTGCACTCTTGGACTCCATCCGATGCCTTCTACGATGCCGCTGACGAAGTAGGGATGCTCGTGCAGAATGAGCTGCCCAACTGGGGTAACTGCAACGACCCCCGCTACCTAGAGGGAGCCGGCGACTTCCTCAGGCGGGAGCTAGAACGAGTCGTGCTACACCTTCAGAGGCACCCATCGTTGGTGATTCACTGCATGGGCAACGAGCTGCTCCAGAGGTCACCCCATGGCTCCAGCCAGAGACACAGTCCCTTCCTCAACGAGCTGGTGAGGGTGGGCAGGCAGTTGGATCCTTCCAGGCTTTACCTCGACCAGAGCGGCTTCGGCCACCTGCCGGAGGAGCCGGAGCGTGAGACCGACATCAACTCCTATCGGTCCTTCCGAGGTACCTCTCCCGATAGCACCACCACATGGTCAGCTCGCTCCTCGGGGGGCAGGCTACCTGTCATAGCCCATGAGCACACCCAGATGGACATGTACACCCGGCTCGACAGCGCCACCATGTACACTGGGGTCATAGAGCCTTCCTGGGAGCTGCAGGCAGCAGAGAGCCTGCGATCTAAGGGCTTGCTTCACAAGGCCGAGACCTACTACCGAGCATCGGCCGATCTGCAGGCGATATGTATCAAGGAGCAGTTCGAGCGCATACGTAGGACTCCCGAGCTATGCGGCCTACAGATGCTCAACCTCACCGACTTCCCCGGGCAGGGCACCGCCCTCAACGGCGTGTTGGACGTGTTCTGGGAACCTAAGGGGCATCTCAGCGCCGAGGAATTCCGGCAGTTCAATGCTGAAACCGTGCTATTGTGTGCCTGTCCTCGGCGCACTTTCATCGACGGCGCTTGGCTGCAAGCAGAGCTGATGGTATCGCACTACGGGAGGGGAGACCTCTCGGGCGACCTGCTGTGGCGCCTAGCTGCGGGGGAAGAGGTAATCGCAGCTGGGCAGATGCCGGTGGGGGACGTACCTGCCGGCACGTTGTCTAGGTTAGGCACAATCTCCTTGCAGCTGCAAGGCGGCCCTAGGAAGCTCACGCTGCAGGCCACCCTGAAGACCTCCAACTTTGCTGTCAGCAACTCGTGGGACTTTTGGGTGTTCCCCACACATCGCACCCAGCGGACAGGTCCCAAGATACGTCTAAGTCCCGGCCTAGAGTGGCTTGCGGACTACTACGAGCAACTCGAGCCCATATCCCATCGTCAAGAACACTCCGGGGTCATCGTCACCGATAGGATCAACGTCCGCTACGTGGAGGAGATGTACAACGGCGCCACGCTCCTGTACCTTGCTGAGAACGACCACCTACAGGATGCGATCCCCACAGGATTCGAATCTCTCTTCTGGACGTACCTGTGGTTCCCAACGCAGCCCAATACTACCATGGGCATAGTCGTGGCCGACCACCCCCTGATGCGCAAATTCCCCCACGAGGGGCACTCCGATTGGCAGTGGTACCACCTAGTGGAGGGGGCCAAGGCCTTCGGGCTGGAGTCGTTGCCCCAGGAGCTGGAACCGATCGTGGAGGTCATCGACAACTGGCATAGGGCCCGCAAGCTAGCCTACATGATAGAAGCACGGGTGGGCAAAGGTAAATTCTTCGTGACCACCCTGCGCTTGCTCTCGGACTACCCGTGCCATCCAGAGGCCGTCTACCTGCTGGACCAGATCCTGGGGTACGTCACAGGCGAAGAGTTCGATCCCAAGGCAGAGCTCTCCCTTGGGCACATCTGGGCTCTACCCAGGGCACCCGTCCACGGAGGCCAGCTGTAACTTGGCAGCCTACTGAGGGTTCAAGATGTGATGGCACCTACCAGCTCTCGGAACTCTTCCTCGGTGAAGGCCCTCAGAGTCTCGCTGACTGTGGTACCTTGCGTGGCCTGTGCTAGAGCTAGCCTCGCGATCGTCTCGTCATCCGGGGCCTCCAGTATGAGCACTGCGTCATATTGGCCAAAGGTCATGTACCAACCCTTCCACTGCACTCCCATCTGCTGGCAGGCTTGCTTGGCGGTATCCAAGCCAGATAAGTCCCTGATCCCTCTTCTTCCCTCTTCGGTAAACCTGAGAAGTACTACGTAAGCTGGCATAGCACACCCCCTTGTCGTGGTATCTCCCCACGAACCTCTAAGTGAGAGGGATTATAGCACGAATCGACATAACATGAAAGCATCTTTGTCCTACGTGCCTGCCAGCCAAGCTGCCGGTCGGCAGCAAGCAGGGCACTATATAAGGCCTGGCATCGCCCTCTGGGTTCGGGGGATCAGCTGCCAGGATACACCATAGCGGTCCTGCACCCAGCCATAGCGCTTGCTATATGGGTACTCGTCCAAGGGCATCAGCACCTACCCACCGTCTGCTAGCGCCTCCCATAGAGCATCTAGATGCTCCTGAGCTTGTGGGTCAGTGGAGGGATCGAAGTTTAGGAAGAAGGATACCGAGGGGTTGAACTTGAACAAGAATCCACCGTTGATCGCTTGGAACTCCTGCCCGGCCAGCTCGAACGTCACCACGTCGGTGTCTCCAGGCTGACGCCCAGTATTCGAGCCCCTGGGAAGATGCCTGTGTAGAACCCTGCTGCCCTGGGTGCTCTAGGCTTTGCGGTGCTTTATAAGCGCGCTTGGCTCGTCTAGCTGATGGCCCTCTTGATAAGCTCAGCAATCCTTTGCTCCTCAGCGTCGGTCAGCTCCTTTAGGGCAAAGGCTGTCGGCCACATGTGTCCCTCATCTAGGTTAGCTACGTCGTTGAAGCCGAAAGTAGCATACCTGCTGTTGAACTTGGAAGCTGGCGTGAAATAACATAGCACCTTACCGTTCTTGGAGTATGCGGGCATACCGTACCAGGTCCTGGGCTCAAGGATCGGAGCTGTGCTTCTGATAATGGCGTGGATCCGCTGGGCCATGGTACGATCCGGCTCTGGCATCTCCGCGATCTTAGCTAGTACCGCTTCTTCACCCGTCACCTTCTCGGGAGCCTTTCTTTCTAAGGCGAGCTCCTTCATGGCAGCGATCTCTTCCTCTGTAAAGCCCTTCGAACTCTTCTTTGGACTCACTAGAACCTCCTTGCTTGTTCAACCTTGATCGGCCGTTTCTTCCTGCGTCTCAGACATCATGAGTATCGAGACAAGGCGTGATCATTTTAACAAAGAAACATATTGAATCGCGGTCGTTTAGATCATTTTTACAACATATTAACTATTCCTAGTTAGCTTACGGAGCTGGCGGTACTGCATCGGTCGCTGGGAAGGACGGTGGACTCCAAAGGCTCGTCTTTGAGCATAGCAGCCACAGCTATTAAATTTACATAACATATAAGCTAGTAGTTCGTCCCGGTCATATAAAACGCGGACCCAGCACCTTGATCGGTTCTGAGTCCGCGTAACTACTTTGTGTCTATCCCCACGTTACCTGTAGAGATAGGGTAGCCAGCGCTCTAGGTGGCAGCTGGAGTGATACCCTTTCTTGGATCACGGGCAGCTCCTGCTGAGGCTGCCCCCACAGGTCGCACTTATAGGCTCCCAGGATAACGAGCAACCCCGGCTCCAGCATTGCCTCTTGTGGGGAGTCGGAGGCGTTGTGCAGCCTTATCATCAAGTTATCTTCATCCCTCCAAATGCGCAATGGGGTCACTGGAGGGGATGGTAGCTGCAGGAAGGTGCCCGAGCTTGGCAGTGTGCCCGCGGTGGGCTCCCGCAGCGGCTGCGCCAGCAGCTGACAGGAGGTTTCCAACCCAAACATGTGTGCCCTAGCTTCATTGAAGCTCCCTTCATAGGGCATCAGCCTGTATCTGCTCCCCACAAGTCCGGGCTGATGGGCGCGGAAGTTGGTCTCCCAGTAGTTGTTGGTTACCCACCCAAGCACCAGTGGAGTCTCCAGCTCTACCCTCTGTTGATCCTTAGCGAACGTGAAGCCTCCCAGCTGGACCATGGGAGCATCGGGACAAGCTATCGTCACCCCATGCCCGTCTCCAGCAACGTCCACCCAACCCTGAACCGTATAGTAGTCCCTGCATGCTCTAGGCAGCTGCATGCTATCTACTTCTATTGCCTGTCCCCCCAAGTCGACCCTGGCTATGGGATGTGTCAGCCCTAGGGGAAACGCTAGGTACGTGGCCTCGGGATCGCTCCCCATACCCATCTCCCAGTAGGCAGCTAGCTCGATCCAGTCCTCCCACTCCGGCACCCATAGCCTCCAGACCAATTCGCCTCCATAGGGAGTCATCCAGCGTTGGGTAACCATCACTCCAGATGGCCAACGTCTCACCTCGTGCCCCAGCAACTTCGCAGGCCCGGAGCGCTTTGCACGCCAACCACGCTGCCAACCTCTGTCCAGCCCTAGCCTGCGCTCCACAGGCGCCCACAACGCCCTGCGGGGGTTGGTACTGTGCTCTGGGGGTATAAGGGGGACCTCGTGTATCCACCCACCCAACGTCATGGAAGAGCGCTGGTCGACGATCTCACGCCCCCCTCCAGTGACTTGCCAAGAGCGAATGCCTCCACGGTCGAGATCGAGCTCCACCCTGTGGCTTGCTGTCTCCACCACCGCCTCTGAGGTCTGCTCCGGCGACTCGGTACTCAGCAGCCGACCGGACACCAGCGTGTAGCCGTAGGCAGGCACCTCCACTTGGCCGGTGAGCACTACCTGTTGGTCAGGGAGGTTCCTGTCCGCCCAGTGGCGAGCGGCGGTGGGATCGTCGGGCCTCCCCCTGGCCATGAGGTGAGTTCCCATGAGAGGGCCGCTCACTTTCCTAGGCCAAGACAAGGGGTTGAACAGCAACAGTAGATCCTCCTGGTCTCTGGCAACCTTACGAGCGAGCTCGGCCACGGCATCCCTGGCCAACAACAGCGAGAGACTGCGAGCCTGGTAGGCGTGATGGGCTTTGTGATGCCACTGGGAGATTGTGTCTGCGGATTGGGGATGGCGCACGCTGATATCTGCTCCCCAGGTGTGCTCGTCCCAGACCATCACCGCCCTCCAAGCCTCCCCTCGCAGAGACCACCACCTCTTGGGAGGATTCTCCAAAGGAGCCATGGCAGCATCGGCAGCCCGCAACCTCGACCTGGACTCCCTGTTAATGGCGGTTTCTCTTGCAGAAGAGCCGCATCCAAAGTTCCAGTAGTCTGTCCAATCTCCCTCGTACGTGGGCAGCAGCTCTGAGTGCTTGGCAACCTCCATCCACCATTGGGAGGGCAATGCCAACCTAAGCACGGGATGTCCCACCTCCTGATTCCACCTGGCAACGAACTGGCTGACGGTAGGACTGGGAGGTCCATTGTCCCCGAAGGCATCATAGAGTTGGAGCATGAGTGCGGGCAGGGGGTACTCCCTCTCGCGCAACCAGGCGTCTATCCTTGGCCACCACACATCTCGTAGATCCCTAAGGCTACGGTCTATTCCGGCCTCATGTGCGAAGCCGTAATCCCAGCCGTTCCACGCCAGGATGCTCCTGCCGCTCGGACCCCGCCACCAGAAGGCGTTGGGCCACTGCAGGGGTGAGCCCCCGAAGTGGATGTTGGTGGCCATCGAGAAGGCCTCTATGCCAGCCTCCAATAGCACGTCCACCAACGGCCAGTTCTGGCCATTGACATCCGACTGCATGGCACACTTGATAGGGATGCCCAGCTCCCGCAGGCGTCGCAAGGGCAATAGTCCCTCGACGAGCTCGTCGGTGTCGTAGAGGGGGGTGATATTGTAGGGCATAGCCGTCACCTCGATGTTTCCCGCTCGCACCAACTGCAGGAACCTGTCGACCTGCTCGTCCGAGGCCTGCTCAAGCCACCGCAACAGCACGCCGGTGTTCTCTACCGTCCACCTGAAGGCGTGGGGCTCGTCGCTGCCCTTCCATTCCTCGCACAGCTCCAGAGCCCTCTCCAAGAACCTGATGTGCAACTCCCATACGATGGGCTGATCGTGCGTGTATCCCACATCTGTATGGCTGTGGTGGATCAGATAAATCTCCTCCACTCCCATGACATCTCCTCCAGATTTCGCGAACGTTATAGCTAGTATGGTAACTGGAAGGGCAGAACATGTGAAGCGCAAGGCCGAATCAGCTAAGTCTTCTGCAGGACCTGTGTTGACACCTCAGGTCCTGATGCTTCATATTGCTTCTAGCTAACTTCGAGGTGATGACTGGTGCTAGCGGTGGGTATCGTGGGCCTGGGTATACTAGGGAGAAGGTATCTTGAGTTGTTGGAGGTGGATCCTCGCACGGAGGTGGTGGCCGTCTGTGACGTGCGGGGAGACGTAGTGCAGCCGGTCGCGGCACGAGTGGGGGCCAGGGCCTTCACCGACTACCAGCGAATGTTGGAGGAGATGCCTTTGGATCTGTTGATCATAGCCACTCCGGACGCCCAGCACACCGGGCCCGTGCTGGCGGCGGTGGAGGCGGGTGTAAAGCATGTTATCGTGGAGAAGCCTCTGACCACCACATTGGAGGATGCCGCCACCATATACAGGGCTGTGGAGTTGCACGGTCCTAAGCTGTTCGTGAACTACGCCAACAGGGCATCACCCTTGGATATAGCTACCAAGAGGCTGGTGGAGAGCGGGCTATTGGGGGAAGTGGTACATGTGGAGGTGGCGCTGGAGGACGACATCAGCGTGCCCCTTGGCCTGTGGGGAGACAGATCCAGAGATTGGGCTAGTAGCTCCTCTCCAGCTCACTTCCTGTTGAGCCATGTGGTGGATCTGCTACGCTGGTACCTCTCGCCACGGGAAGCAGATGTGGTGTACGCGGTGAAGCAGCAGCGAGTGCTGCGATATACCCCAGACCTCTACGATGTGCTGGCCACTTGGGAGGGAGGCGTCACCGCCAGGATGGTCGGGAGCTGGGTCAAGAGGTTGGGCAGGCAGGTACAGTTCGAGCTCTGCCTTACAGGGACCAACGGGACCTTGATCTACCACAAGCTGCCGGGAGAGGGGTGTAGAGCTATCTGGCGGGTACGACTGTCTGGAGCGCGTTTGGAGGAAGTCCAGAGGTACCAACAAGAGCTGGCTAGCAAGGGCATAGAGCTGAGGTTGGAGGCCGGAGAGGGCTCTGAGTTGGCATTGGCAAGCGAGGACTTTAGAGAGGGAGACCTGATGGCGCTGGTCAGATACATCCTGGATGCCGTTGCAGAAGACACCTACGAGCCCGTATCCTGGCGAGGCAACGGACCACTGCCCAATCACCTGGACGGTCTTCGGCAGGTAGAGGTAGTACACGCCGTGCTAGAGTCATGTCGCATGGGGAGTCCGGTAAGCGTGAGCTTCCACCAAGGCATCAGTTATTAGCACGGGATGGCCGTACGTGTGAGCCAACCCCTAGGGCGTGTCGACGGGGTGCTGAAATACAACTTTTGTGGTGTCAGAAGGGGTTGGGGCAAGGGCACCGGATAGCAACATAGATGCTGCCAGCATAACTACGACGGCCACGAGAGCTCCCAATATCGTGAGATGTTCTCCCAGAAAGCCTATAGTAGGGGGCCCTCCCAGGAAAGCCAGGTACCCCACTGATGCCACGACGCTGACTCTGCCTGCGGCTGCGGCCGGCTCGTCTGCAGCCGCGCTCATGCCCGTGGGGAACCCCAGAGAAGCTCCCACTCCCCATAACAGGGCTCCGAACACAGCCAGTCCGATGTGGATCTTTGACACGCACAACAGCACACCAACGATAGCCACCACGGCGAGGATCCTGACCGTGGCCACCCGCCCGTAGCGATCCAGGAGCAGCCCCCCGAACCAGCGCGCGTTCATCATACCGGCTAGAAAGACAGAGTAGGCCAGGGTGCCCACAACTGCGGGAGCCCCGTACCCATCGATCAGGGACACAGCAATCCAGTCCGTGCCCACGCCCTCGGTGAACGCGAAGGCCAGCACGAACATACCGATAGCGAGCGTTCGAGGCTCGAGCCATCGCCCGAGAGGACTGCCAGCCCCCCCATCGAGCACACTGGGCTCTTCCTCGATATCCTGGAGGAAATGCCTAGCCTCGATGGGGACCACCATGCCCACCACGACAGCAACGAGCAAGAGGTGTATGGGGACAGGAACGCTCAAGGCTACCGCAGCTACTCCAGCCAGGGCTCCTATGACTGTGCCCACGCTGAACGCGGCGTGAAAGCGAGGCATGATAGCGCGTCCCAGTCGCCTCTCCACGACCGCACCCTGCACGTTCTGAGCCGGATCCCAGGCTCCCACAGCCACACCGAAGAGGACCAACCCCGCTACCATGGGCACCAGGCCTACCAGATAGCCAGCAGACACGATAATTAGTGCCGCTCCTGCTAGCAAGCTCATGAAGATCACAGTAGCCCTAGAGGTAAATCGGTGCACGATCATACCTGACAACGGGAGGGTGACGAACGTTCCCAGGGAAATAGCTAGCAACACCAGCCCAAGCTGCACAGGTCGTAGGTGGAAGTGATCCCTTACCTGTGGGATGCGGGCAGCCCAGCTAGCTATAGCAAAACCGTTGACGATGAACGAAACGTATGTTCCTCTAGTCGCTGCAGCTAATCTTGTAGCACCCATCTCAACCGTCATGGTACCTCTGTAGACATCCAGAGTTCTTCGGAGATAGCCAAACCACCAGTACTTGGATGATGAATAAGACTATTGTAGCCTCTGGCGGCTACTGTGTGAAACTCCGACACGATCGCGCCCTCACGTGGGTATCTCGGAGGCCCCTGCAAACCTAGCAGCATAGTTGCCGCAGCAACCACCATTGGCCGCACGTGGATAACACCTCCTGGAGGAAAGGATTGTAGCGTCTACGACGAAGGAGCCCCCGGACTAAGAGAGGCCGTTCGGCATGTCGTGGTTGCCTGCTGACGAATTCGGGCTTGTCAGCAGGCACGAGGTCAAACATCACCATCTTAGGTAGGCAACAAACCAGATACTCACACGACGGGCCAAGCCCTGGGATCTAGCCGAGGACTATCATCCTCATGAAGTCGCACGTGAACCCACGCGACCAGCTTTCGCCCCGGCCACGCCTTGGCAGCTCTAGGGTACGTGCCGATTGGGGTCAATCCCACAGCACTCCTGCGAGCTGCCTGATTTACATAAATACAAGACCCGCAACGATCCCGCTGTATATCGGGCGCAGGTAGCTCTGCGTGACATCGAGGTCCTCGGGGTGACGACCGCTGAATTCAGGCCCCACACGAGCGCTTGTTGCGCGGGCAAACAGTAGATATCCCTTCTGCATATTTGTATAATTGTATACAAATATGCAGGCACGCAGGATGGAGAGGGAAGTGAGCCTAAGAAGCCAACGTTGGTTTGCTGTGCGGGGGGAGTTAGGACTACAGCACCGATCAGTATTGCGTACTTTGGGGATGACTCCAGAATTCTTTCAGGGTAAGCCCATAATAGGCATCGCCAACACCTGGAGCGAGCTGAACAACTGCAATCTGGGATTACGAGCAGTGGCTGCAGCCGTCAAGAGGGGAGTGATAGCTGCTGGAGGGGTCCCCCTGGAGTTTAACTCCATGTCTTTGGGCGAGGAGCTGATGAAGCCCACAGCCATGCTCTACAGGAACCTGCTAGCCATGGAGGTCGAGGAGATCTTGAGGTCCTACCCGATAGATGGCGTGGTACTGCTTGGAGGCTGTGACAAGACCATACCAGCTCAGCTGATGGCGGCTGCGAGCGCTAACCTTCCGGCGATTCAGGTATGCGCTGGTCCTAAGACCCCTGGCTGCTGGCGAGGGCACAGGCTAGGATCTGGGGTTGCCCTGTGGGAGTACATGGATAAGTACAGGCTCGGGCAGGTGGACGGTTCGAGTTCCGAGGAGCTGGAAGCACGCTACTCGGCCAGCATCGGCACCTGCAATACTATGGGGACCGCATCTACGATGGCTGTGCTGTCCGAGGCGTTGGGCATGATGTTACCTGGTACCTCCACCATCCCAGCGGTGGATGCCAGAAGGCTTGCGGCTGCCGAGAAGAGCGGCTTTGCGATCGTGAATCTGGTCAAAAGGCAGATAAAACCCTCAGACATCATGACCCGGGAGGCTTTCGAGAACGCATTGATCGTCTACTCGGCGATAGGGGGCTCCACGAACGCGGTGATCCACCTTCTAGCATTGGCTGGCAGGCTGGGGATCGACCTGCAAGTTGCAGATTTCGATAGTGTGGCTCGTAGGATCCCAATGCTAGTGGATGTGGAGCCGTCCGGCGAGAAGCTGATGGACGACTTTGATACTGCGGGCGGAGTGCCAGCGCTAATGCGCGAGCTCCAACACATGCTCTCGTTGGACTGTCTGACGGTCACCGGTGAGACTCTGGGCAAGAACCTAGAGTCAGCTCCAGAGCCGCAGGGAGACACTATTAGGTCGTTGGCATCTGCTCGCTATGAGGATGGCAGTATAGCGGTGCTCCATGGTAACCTCGTACCAAGGGGAGCTATCCTACGTACCAGTACGGCGTCGCCCGATCTGCTACGACACACTGGACCTGCACTGGTCTTCGAGAGCTATGAGGACATGCTCCAGAGGATAGATGATCCTAACCTACCAGTAACTCCTTCCTCCGTGCTCGTGCTACGTAATGCCGGTCCGGTCGGTGGGCCAGGCATGCCCGAGTGGGGGGCCATCCCCATACCGCGCAAGATACTATCGAGGGGTATAAAGGACATGCTGCGCATCAGCGACGCGCGCATGAGCGGCACCAGCTCGGGCACGATAGTGTTACACGCCTGTCCCGAGGCCGCGGTAGGTGGACCACTAGGGCTGCTGAGAGACGGAGACGTAGTCGAGATAGATGTCTCCTCGCGCCGCCTGTCTGTGCTGTTGGATGACGAGGAGATGGAGCGTCGCAGGCTGGAATGGAGGCCCCCTCCTCCTAGATACCGGCGCGGGTACCCCTCGCTCTACGTGCAGCACGTCCTGCAGGCGGATGAGGGCTGCGATTTCGATTTCCTGAGGCTTGCTCCGCAGGACTATCCGGGCATAGTCGAGCCGGTGGTGGGTAGATCATAAGAAGAATACTCGGAAGGAGAGAGAGATGGCGCTGAGAATAACTATCATAGGAGCGGGTAGTGCTGTGTTCTCCCTCAGCCTCATACGCGACCTCTGCTTGACCCCCAGGTTGAGCGGTAGCACTGTCGTGTTCATGGATATTGATCAAGAAAGATTGGATACGGTGCACAGCCTCTGCCGAAGGTACGCTGCGGAGGTGGGCACGCAGCTACAACTGGAGAAGACCACGGATCGCAGGCAGGCGCTCGCAGATGCGGACTTCGTGGTGAACACCGCGCTGGCCGCTGGACATCACAGGTTGCGCGCGGGCTGGGAGATCGCCCGCAAGCTAGGCTACCGCTTTGGAGGCAGCCTCCATGTGATGCACGACGAGGCCTTCTGGATCAACTTCTACCAGCTAAGGCTTTTCGAAGAGTTGGCGGAAGATATCCTGGACCTCTGTCCCAACGCCTGGTGCTTGCTGGTGGCCAATCCAGTCCTCGCGGGCGTAACCTACCTGGCACGCAAGTACCCCAGATTGAAGCTGGTCGGCCTTTGTCACGGGTTCTCCGGCGTGTACCACTTGGCGGATGTGCTCCACCTTGACAGGGACAAGCTGACCTTCCAGGTGCCCGGAGTGAACCACCACGTCTGGCTGACGCATATCTATCACGAAGGTCGAGACGTGTTCCCCCTCCTTGAGGACTGGATAGCGCAGGAAGCTCCCACCTATTGGGAGACCTGTGGCTGGAGCGATGATCTGGGGCCCAAGGCCATCGACCTCTACCGCAGGTTCGGGGTGTTCCCTATAGGGGACACGTGCACCCCGGGAGGGGGAGCCTGGCCTTGGTGGTACCACACAAGCGATGATACCGAGAGGCGCTGGCGGGAGGATCCGGCAGCTTGGTGGCAGCGCCATTTCCAATGGGGAGAGAGCAAGGTCCGGCAGATGTCCCTGCTGGCGAATAACCCCGACGCCAAGCTAACTGAGCACTTCCCTCCCCAACATTCGGGCGAGGTCATGGTACCGATGATGGAGTCGCTATATTTTGACGTGCCCAGGGTGCTCATAGGCAACGTGCCCAACACCCACCAATTCGTGCCGGGTATACCAACGGATTTCGCCGTGGAAGTGCCACTGCTCGTCAGCAGGCGGGGCGTGGAGCCCGTGCCCACCCAGGGCCTCCCAGGCCCCGTCGTCGACCACATAACTCGCGACCGGGTGGCTCCGGTCAACACGGAGCTTACGGCCTATGAGATCGGTAGCCTAGAGATGTTGCGCCAGCTGGTGCTCATGGATCCATGGACCCGATCCGAAGAGCAGGCTGTGAGGCTGGTCGAGGAGATCCTGGCCATGCCGGAGCACGAGGCCATGAGGAAGCACTACCAGTAGTGCTTCCTCATATGGCACAGGAGGTGACGGTGAAGATGCTCTCAGGCAGCACGTGCAGCCGCAGCTGCCCGGAGAAGGGGAACTCGTACAGCGTCTCGCAGTTCAGCTCCCTGGTGGTCACCAAGGCAGAGCAGCGCCCACAGGGCGTTGATGGGGCATCGGCGCCCTCGACCTCGAGGCATAACGATATGTGCTCCCGCGTCTCGTTCAGGCCGACCAGGGTGAGGTCTTCCTTGCTGACGAACGCCAGGCAGGTTAGGTCTGGATGACCTACGTGTGTTGCCACCCTGCGAGCCCCCGGGCGCACGAACCTGTAGACCTGTTTGGCAGCGTAGTATCTCTTCTTGGGCAGGTACCTGCCCATGGCGGTGCGCAGCAGCCCGTAGATGCTCCAAGCCTCGTCGTGGCGGTGGTAGTTGTCGTAGGCATCCCACACCAGCCCTGCCTGCACGCCGTCTTGAAGCCCTCGTAGGAGGCGGCGAGTGGAGGCAACTGCCACCTCCCACTCCCTATCCCCAGTCTGGTCCAGATCCCCGTACTCGGTCAACCAGTACCTCCACGGCAGGCCCTGGGCCTGGATGAAGCTCGCCACCGCGTCCAGCTGTATATCGGAGTAGCAGTGCATGCCAGCCACGCCGACCGCGTAGGATGCGGTCGGCGTCCGAGCTATGGCCTGAAGGTAATCGAGGTCGTACCTACCTTGATCGGCCACCACCAGCTTGACATCTCTCAGTCCCGCATCCTGCAGCTTGACGGCAAGGAGCGAAGTTGCCTCTGCCACGATCTGTGGGTCGGCGCTGGGGCCCTCTGGGAGGCCGAGGTCCGTCTCGTTGAAGGGCCCGAAGAGACTTATAGGCAGTCTCTCCCTATTGCGAGCCCAATCCACCAACGACACCAGCAGGTCGCAGTAAGCCTCAACGTCCGTAAGACGGCCGCGCTCATCGCACATCCAACTGGGTGTCCTGCCACTGACGTTCAAGAGGATCGTCGCGCCCTTGTGCGCTAGGTAGCGGGCCGTCTCCCAAGCGTCACTGAAGGCTGGCGACGTGTAGGCCTTCTCGTAGCTGGCCTGTGCAAGCGCGCGTTTGCCGGTCTGACCTGTGGGATCTATCCAATCAGTCGTACCGTATGGGTCTAGCCGGAAGATGCTAACACCCAGGTCTTCCACTAGAGTATCTAGCACAGGAGCCAGCTCGCCATTCCTCCAGTGGGAGACGGGGTTGATGTTGACCCCGAAACCATCTATCTCCTGATATTGGGACTCCAGATCCACTCTTACATCTACAGCTACCATCTCAGCTCCTACTTGATGGATCCTATCACCAGCCCCTGCCTGATGTAACGCTGCAGCAAGATGTAGATGACCATCGGGGGGACCGACGCCAGCAGCAGGCCGGTGATCAGCAGCGGGTAGTCGCTGCTGTACCTCCCAACTATGGTGGCCACGGCAACCGTGATGGTCATCTTGCTATCTGACTGTAGGAATATCAGCGGCAAGAGCAGGTCGTTCCACCAGCCGGTACAGTTGAATATGAGCACGGTGATGATGCCCGGTACGCTGAGGGGTACCACCAATCTTGTTATAGTCTGCAGGAAGCCGGCGCCGTCCACTTTAGCCGCCTCCAGCACCTCGTTCGGTATGCCCTGCATGGTTGCGCTGAGCAGGAAGATCGTCCCAGGCACGCTAGTGATCCCCCATAGCAACACGACGGATAGGTAGTGATCCACGAGCCCCAGCCTGGACATCAGCAGGTAGTTGGGGATGACGAAGGTGATGGTAGGGATTATGAGCGTGGAGATGATCGCCATCCTCAAGGCCCCCCTCCCTGGGAAGCGCATCTTGGCCAGGGCGAACGCGCCTGGGATGGAGATGGCCAAGGACAGTCCTGCGGCTAGCAGGATGTACATCAGGGTGTTGAAGAACAGCCTCGGCAGATCGAACCTGTAGAACATACCCACGTAGTTGTCCAGATAGGTCCAGTGCCTTGGCAGCCCCAAGGGGTCGGTGAGGTATTCGACGTTCGTCTTGACCGTGTTGACCGCCATGAAGAAGATCGGGTACAGGTCGATCACCGTCACGGCTGCCAGCACGAGGGAGATCAGCCATCTCCAGAAGTTCTCCCCGCGGGGAAAAGCGCTTGCTCTGATCATCCACCTACTCCGTAGTGAGTTTGTCGAATATCCTTAGCTGCACGCCTGAAACGATCGCCACGATCACGAACAGGATCACCGCCAGCGCCGAGGCGTAACCCATGTCCCCGGCCTGGAAAGCTTTCAGGTAGATCATGTAGTCGATCGGCGTAGTGGAGTACCCAGGCCCGCCTCCCGTGACAGTGTAGACCAGGGCGAACAGGCCGACGAAGATCCATATCACGTTGATGATCACGAAGTAAGCTATGGTGGGCACGAGCAGGGGCAGGGTGACCTTCCAGAACCTCTGCCACCAGCTGGCGCCATCGATCCTAGCGGCCTCAAACAGCTCGGTTGATACATTGGCCAGGCCCGAGAGGAATATCAACACGCCCTGCCCAAGCGTCTGCCAGTAGAAGGCAAATATAAGCACCATGAAGGCCGTGGGCGTGGAGCTAAGCCACTCGGTCGCTAGAAAGCCTAGTCCAAGGGCCTTCAGCAACTGGTTCACTGCGCCAATGGGAGAGAACATGGTCTTCATCAGGATGCCCACCACCACGGCCGACAGGATGGTCGGTAGGTAGTATACCGACCTGAAGAGCCACCAGCCGGGGACGTGCTCGTACAGCAGCACAGACACTACCAGTGAGATCAGCAGTATGCCAGGCACCGACAGCAGGAACACGGTGTTGGTCCGCAGCAGCATCCACAGGTCGCCGTTGGTGATGATATCGGTGTAGTTGTGGAGCCCCACCCAGCTGGAGTTGTAGCCGTCCCAATGGGTGAAGCTATGGTAGAAGCTGCTGACGAAAGGGTACCACACCAGCACTCCGATCCCAAGGAGGGTGGGGAGCAGTGCCAGGTAGGCGGTAAGGGCCTCCCGTCTAGCCAACCCTCCAGGTCCTATGCTGAGCGTTCGGCCTAACGACTTCTTTGAGGCTTGTTCCAGGGCCCTGCCAGTGCCGGCTCCACGTAAGGTGCTCATCGTCGCCTCCTAGAGCAGCTCGTCGCGCTTCTTGTCCAGCTTCCCCATGAAGTCCTTGGGGCTGAGCTTGCCGGTCCATACGAGCTGAGCCTGGGCTACCTCCTCGGCCGTGAGCTCGGCAGGTAGGAGGTTGTCCGGCCAGGGAATCACATTTGGTTCAATGCCCCACCTGTACTGCAGCGCCAGTAACGGGTCTTTGTAGAGCTTGTCGGGATCGACGTCCTTGACGTTGACCAAGTTATTAGTGCTGTCCTTGGCCTTTTGTTCCTGCTCCTCCTTACTCATCAGGAACTTGATGAACTCCACCGCTTCCTGCTTGTGCTGGGAGTAGTTGGAGACCACGAAGGCCGATCCCACGTTGCCCACTCCCCCGTTCTTGATGGGTGCATTGTCGCTGTAGTTGGGCATCTTCGCCATGCCCAGGGCATCCCCCAGTGCAGACCGCGCGTCGCTGATTATCCAGAAGCCGCTTGGGGTAGTGGCGGCCTTTTTTTGATAGAACAACTGCACAGCCTCATCGCCTGCGGACTCCGCACCAGGATTAGTGTAAGGTCGTAGTTTGGTCCAATCCCGAACTACGGCCTCCAGCTTTGGATCGCTGAATCTCCTTCTGCCGTTGATCAGATCCTCCAAGCCGGGTGCGCCATCTACCATCTGTGCCAGCCAATAGTTAAGTATGTAGTAGACGTTACCCCCGTTGCCCACAGTCATGGGGATGACTCCGGTCGACTTTATCCGCTGTAGTAATTGGAGGAAGCCCTCAAGTTCTGATGGCCAGTTCTTGCTGGGATCCACGCCGGCTTTCGAAAGCAAATCCTTGTTGTAGAAGATGCACACGCAACCATCTAGCCCGGCCGGTACGCCATAGATCTTACCCTTTCCAGGCTTGAACCCATCCGTAACGGCTTCCCAACCGATGATGCGGTCCTTTTCCTGCTGGGTGAAATAGCTGTCCAGGGGCTCCAAGAACTGCTTGACGTTGAGCATGTAGCTGCCAGACCAACAACCGAAGACATCGGGGCCGTTCTTAGCGATGCTAGCCGTGCGGTACTTGGTGAACATATCGGGGCCGGCAGGTATCGACACCAGCTCTACCTTAATATGAGGGTTGGCAGACTCGAACCTTTTGATAGCTTGGTAGATATAGAAGTCCTCAAGCTTCTTCTTTTTGTTAGGGTCCTGGGTAGGAAACAGAGCGTTCCAAAAGGTTATCTTGACGGGCTTACTGCTTGAGCTTCCAGTCTTTGGCGATGGCGTGCCGCTGCCGGGCGCACCACAGGCGGCCGCTAGACCAACCAGCGCAACCCCTCCCAACCTCAGGAATGACCTTCTTGAGAACAACCGTGCCTGACAGTCCATGTGCATTCTCCTCCTTCCCTCCTTACAGTCGACCACCCTACGCCCAATAGCCCCCAAGAGACGTCCACGGCATTTTGTATACAATTATACTGATTTATGTCGGATAAAGATTGTGTAACATTATATTATAGCCGTTTGTGGTTGTCAATAGGCTTTATTAGGGCTATAATGAATCTATATCCGCGACTTAAGTCCACATACCGGCATATTTGTATACAAAAAGACACTACAGGAGGTGTTGGCATGGAGGCTGTGTTGAGGATCCCTCCTACGTTGGGGCAGCCTAGGCGGTACCGGGAATTGGTGTACGCCGCGATCAAGGAGGCCATACTCGAGGGGCGCTTTCTCCCCGGGCATCCGCTGGTGGAGGAAGAGATCGCCAGGGTGCTAGATGTCAGTAGGACCCCCGTCAGGGAGGCTCTGCTCATGCTCGAACACGATGGTCTGATAGAGACCAAGTACGGTCGAGGCATGTACGTGCGCAGGCTGACCCGTGAGGACTTTATAGATATGTTCACAGCCAACGAGGTGATCGAGCCCTACCTAGCTAGGCGAGCGTGTCTCCGTGTAACTGATGAGCAGATACAGCAGATGGAGAAGGCGATACAGATGGGAGAAGATGCAGCCAATGACGAGGACGTCCCCACCTTCCTGCGCTCCGGCAGGGAGTTCCACGGGCTCATGGGGCAGGCTGCAGACAACAGGTCGCTAGCAGAGGTCGTCAATAGAAATGAAGAGAAGACGGATCTATTCCTCATGGCCTACGGCAAGTGTTTGGATCGAGAGTGCATGTTCGCCTCCAACCGCGAGCATAGACTCATCCTACAAGCATTGGTAAAGAGAGATCCCGATGAGGCCGCTAGGCTGGTGCTGTTCCACTGTCAGTCGGTCAGGCACAGGTTCTCACCCTTGTTCAACCAAGAGGAGGAAGGCTAACTATGGGGAATACAGGAGGTAATGCCCACTGGGTTGAGAGGGCAAGGCGTCATATACCAGGGGGTGTCAACTCCAACAACAGAGCTCTGCCCTGGCCGATGGCGATAGTCAGAGCCGAGGGAGCTTACTTCTACGATGCCGACGGCCATCGCTACCTGGACTACCACGCCGCGTTCGGCCCCATTATCCTAGGGCACAACCATCTGGCAGTGAACACCGCCGTGAGGGAAACAATGGAGAGGCTGGACCTCTTGGGAACAGCTGTGACCGACTTGGAGGTGTTGCTCGCTGAGAAGATTTCCGAGCACATACCATCCGCCGAGATGGTGGCGCTGTGCAACTCCGGTTCGGAGGCCACCTACCTTGCGATCAGGCTGGCGAGAGCCATAACTGGGCGCCCCTCCATCGTCAAGTTCCAGGGTGCCTATCATGGTTGGCACGATGCGGTGGCCATGAACGTGATCAGTCGCCCAGAGAAGACAGGTCAAAAGGACCCGCTATCGCAGGGGATGCTAGAGGAGGAGATAGCACACACCTTCGTGCTCCCCTTCAACGACCTCGAGGCCGTCAGCGACCTCATGAGCAGGCACGGTGACGAGATAGCCGCGGTCATCGTGGAGGTGATACCCCACAACATAGGCTGTGTTCTCCCCAAGGAGGGCTATCTGGAGGGTCTGCGGGATATCGCCCACGCGAGCGGCAGCCTGCTCATCTTCGACGAGGTGGTCACGGGTTTCCGTCACGATCTCGGAGGGTACCAGCGCATATGTGGGGTCACTCCCGACCTGTCGACCTTTGCCAAGGCCATGGCCAACGGCTACCCCATCGCGGCTCTGGTGGGCAGGGCCGAGTACATGGAGAGGCTAGCGCCCGGGGGAGGAGTGTTCTTTGCAGGCACCTTCAACGGCACGCCGAGCAGCGTGGCAGCGGCGCTAGCGACCATCCATGAGCTGGAGGTTGGCGGGGTCCACGAGCACTGCTTCCGGCTGGCGGAGATGGCCGCCAACGGCCTCCAGGAGATAGCCAAGGAGCTGGGTATCGTCATGACCGTTGCTCGCTTTGGCTCGGTCTTCGTGCCTTACTTCATGGAAGGGCCCATAGAGAACTACGAGGATCTGCTGCGGAACGATACAGAGAGGGACCTCTGGTTTAGGAGATCGATGTGCGAGCGCGGGATATTCATGCTGCCCACAGCCCTCAAGCGCAACCATGTAAGTGCTGCTCACACCGAGGAAGACGTGGCCATGACCCTCGAGGTCGCCAGGCAGTTGCTCTCCGGTATGCCAGCACACATATGCTTGTAATAAGGAGAGGGCTATGAGGTTGAGGGGTAAGGTAGCGGTGATAACCGGTGCGGCTTCCGGCATAGGTATGGGCACGGCCGAAGTGTTTGCCGAGCACGGAGCAAGACTTGTCTTGGTCGACCTGGACGCTAAGGGGCTAGCGGGAGTAGTCGGCCAGCTCAAGGCTGGAGGGGCTGAGGTTGTTGGCATCAAGGGCGATGTCTCCCATAGATCGACTGCGGTAGAGGCGATTGGGGCTGCCCTGCAGCAGTACGGTCGAATCGATGTAGTGTTCAACAACGCGGGAGTGATGTACTCCGGAGCCTTCCATGAGCTGGATGATGACACTTGGGACAGGGTGCTCGATGTGAACCTCCGGGGCACTTACTTCTTCTGCAGGGGGGCCATCCCTTATATGCTGAAGCAGGGTGGAGGCTCGATCATAAATATGTCTTCCGTCATGGCGACCTTGACTGAGCCGGGCTACGAGGCTTACACCACATCGAAGGCCGGCATAATAGGTCTCACGAAGGCTATCGCGGTGTCCTATGCCGAGAAGGGAATAAGGTGCAACTGTATATGTCCGGGCTGGGTGGACACACCCATGAATCGTAGGCTGGCCGAGGAGTTAGGTGGCATTGAGCGACTGAACGTGCTAATCAAGCAGCAGCAACCCAACGGTAGGATGCTCTCCACGCGCGAGGTGGCTTACGCAGCATTGTTCCTAGCCTCTGATGAAGCCAGCGGTGTTACAGGGGCGGCGCTCTACGTGGATGGCGGTGCCTCCTCTGCTATATAGCTGTGTCCTCAGGCGCAGCATCAGGCCATCAAGTACAGCATACAGGAAGCCACAGCACAAGCTCGGATAAGTCATGGGTTTACGTACAGAACGAAAATCTAGGTTAAAGTCTCTGTAATGGGCGAGGTGTGGAGCATCTACCGCCGTTGATTAAAGACCATGTGGTGCTACGGGCAGAGATATGCTATAGTGGGCTACATGGTGACATCAGATACGGCCAGGCCAGATCTAGTAAGGCGTGTAACCCCTTTCCTGCCGCCTGGTAGCCGCATACACCAGATATTCGTGTGCCAGACCGCACCATACTTCTGGCTGTTCATAATCAACTACCTAACGTTCCTAACGATCTTCTGGATCCAGTATCGCTGCGTAGCTATCACGGATGATGGCATATACGTGCTCGAGAGCACCAAGTTCTCGGGAGGAGCTAAACCTAAGAAGCTGCTCGGCGTAATGCCTCGAAAGACGCGCCTTGGTCCGGTATCTGGTCGATGGGGGCAGATAACGCTCCTCGGGAGGAAACATTGGGTGCACAAACGGTTTCATCACTTGATAGACGCCGCCGACCGTGAAGCTGTTTGCTGTGAGCTTGGATAATCACCAGGTCACTAGCTGGGCAAAGGAGATAAATGAGCTCTCATCGCAATTTAGTTGGTTGCTATTCTCACTACCGACACTACCAAGGTTTTATCCCCATGATGGTGGCTATCGCGCTGCTTAGTATCTAATCGCCTATCCTCAAGCTAGAGATCAGCACTGGCAGCAGCGCTAGTAGCTTCCTGCTATAAGGCCTTAATCTGGTCATCAGGAGTATGGCTAGAGAAGATCATGCGGAGATGCCGTATAGAACACTATGGTCCATGGATAAATGCAAGACTGCTTGAACAGGCACCCGAGCCGTCGGTATCAAGCTATAAGTTGACATAACAACAATTCGTCCGTCTTACGAGATAATGCAGGGTGGAATGTTGACCATCAACTCTATCCGCCCAAGCCTGTGTTGCCGCCACCTCGGTGTAATCTACAGCAGGCACACTGCTTGTCCAAACAGCATCTCGTTCATGTGTTGGGATCCGCCGTACCTTGCTGTGATGTAACATGTCAATGAAGTGTTTTTTGAGCACTAGCTGGCGTCTAGCGCTGGCTGCTGGGCTATCAGCCGTCACAGGAACCGAATAATAGGTAGATCCGTGGCCTGAAGTTACACCAGCGCATACTAGCCAAGAACGGTCTATCTGTAGCACCTGCACAGCGCTGGACCATCAAGCAAACTAGGCAACATCGACGATATCCTGAAATGATTTTTACCGCTCACAACACCTCAGATCTTCGCCTGAGCCCGACACATTACTTCGCAGAAGATGCATTCTACGAAGTAATTACTCTCCCTTCACCGCCGCGTCCCACGACATCTCCAAGCTGATCGCTGCGTCCACTCCGTGTTCGTCCAGCTACCCAATACTGCAACAATAGAACCATCCACACAAGCTCCTCCAGGTGCTTCCTTACCTAAGTCGTCCACAACTGGACCGTCTCCCGATCCCCGTATTATAACCTACTGCTCAGTACCCCCATCTCCGCTAGGAGGAGCTCGACGTTGAAATGCCGTCCTAGCCCCCGCTCTCTACCCCATTATGGGGAGAGGGAACGCAGCCGAGAGCACACCCGCCCTATCTCCTCCCCCCGCTCCCGCAGCGCCCACAGCCGCTCTCCGGGACTCATAGCCTCCAGTCGGGGGTATCCGCAGCCCGAGCGCCCACGCCCGGGGCACGAGCTCCCTTACCAAGGGGTAGAAGATCTTGATGGCTTCCATCAGCTGCATCAGGTCCCCCAACTCCGCCTTCACCAGCGGCCCATCACCCTGTACGACAGGGTGATGGGCTCCGACAGCCACGCGTACACCAGGGTATCAGCACGAACTGCACCCTCGCCAGGGGCTTCTCCTCGCTCACTTCTCACTACTAAGGAGCTTGGCATCATGACCACGAAGGATCTCCTGCGCTTCTCCGCCACGTGGTATGCTAGGAGATCACTGCCAAGCAGGTTCCGCCGCGCTCTGGACCAGAAGGCATACAAGGAAGCGCTGTAGCATTAAACCCCACAAGGCTCACACAACCCATTATTATATCAAATCACCTCTGCTGCGACTCATGGATCGACCCCTGTCAACAGTGACCTCGCCGCCCGAGAGCGCGCGTAGCTCCTCGTCGCCCAGCAGCCTCAGGATGCGGAGTACGTGCGCATCCACTTGGGACTCCCAGTCCGCCGCAGCTGCTGGCTGGGGCATGGGATGTCGATGACGGACACCCTGTTCGTGGCGGGTACCAGCTCCTCGGTTGTGCCCCCGGAGGAGCTGCTGCCCGTTCACCTCTCCCTGTCCGGTGAGGGCGCGTATCCTTGCTCGACATCCACCTCCACTGCCTGCCGGGGACGATACTGTGCGCTGGCGCCCGGCGGGAGCTGTGGGCGAGTTTGGATGTGATGCTCTAGATCTGGGCCTCCACATCCGACTGGGTGGGCTCGCGCTCTCCTCCGATCGGATCGACTCTCCTTGTAAGTCATACTACACAGCAAGATGAGAATTAAATGACCGAAGCCATGTGGGAGCTCACCGTGGTGATCTACTTGGCGGGTACGTTATATAGCCCAAAAGTACTACCCTTTCCATCTTGCACACACACGTAGATATATGTATGATGTAGTCATCTACTTGATGCTCATCTAGCCCATAAGATACTACATAAGGCGTTTGTTAGTAAGCGCACATTCCTACTACGCATCTCTGTCGCTCCCCAGGAGCCGCTGGGTTTTGCCTGGGTAGGCTAGATGTGCCATATTCTGCTTGACATGAAAGGAGGGGGTATGCTCACCAGATCCCCCCAAGCTTGTGTGGGATCCGTAGATAGCCTTAATAGAAGCAGAAGGTGCATAGGAGGGACAGAAGGTGAGATATAGATACGGGATATTCTTGGCATTGCTGGCGCTGCTGCCGGCGCTGCTGTGGGCCCACCCCCATCGCGCCGCGCCCCCCATGGCCCCTACCGTCCGCGGCATCCTCCTGGCCCACGCCATCCCCCAGGACGCGGCCAAGGAAGCCCTCGCCCGGCTCCACGAGCAGCACGCCCGCTCCCTGCTCCCCAGATTGCCCCGCGTACCTCGTCTCCCGCTACGACGTCGCCCCACTGCCCCCACACCACATAACCCCCCACTCACCTCGGCCCACAAGACGTCAACCTAGCCCCCTTTTTGGCCCTCCACGCCGCCCTACGCCACCCCGAATAGCAGGGATGATAGCCCCCCACACCCTCCGGCCCTAAGGAGACGCACCCACCAGCCACGGCACCACCTTGGCCGATCCCACCCAACCGCTGGCCCCAAGGAGGCGGGGACACATCTACCCATCGCAACCTTGACCACCTCCACCCTGGCTCCAGGAAGACGACCCACACACTGTCCAGCAGACCCAACCCCCAGGGGCCAGTACCCACCCCAAGAGGTCTCCCACCTCCCACGCCGCCTCCACGCCCCACACCCCGCGCCACCAACGTCCCCGCCACGGCCCGCGGAACCGGCACCCCCATACCCGGCACCCGCCTAAAAGCCATGCCGGCGCAACCCCTGCCACAGGTCAGGGCCGGCCACCCGCAAAGGCGCCCGCGGGAACACCTAATTGCGAACCCAATTTCCACACTGCAAGGGGTAAATCTAGAAGCGGGAATAAGATAGGTCGGTATTTTCCTCTAGGTGTTATGCGGGCTTCAAACCCTCATCACCTGCACAACTAGGACAAAAAATACTCCCTTTTTAGCACGAACCCGGACATCTACCTGCGCGAACTAGACAATAGGGGGTTCAACGTTGAACCTCCCAGAAGGGGAAAACGGCGTAAAAATCTCCCGAGCACAAAAAAGGGGCAAATAAAACTCCAAGGGAAGCGATTTGGTGTAGAAGAAGGACACAGGACATACTCATCATAGGTCATCGGCACACCCCACTTAGCGGTTACAAGATCCAGCGCTAGGGATGCTGACCGGGGAGAAAGAAGATGCTAGGGACCTGTACCTCCAAGCCTATAGGTAGCAAGGAGGTTGGGTAGATCTCGGCCGTCCCTCCGGAGCTGAGCGGCTGGGCCTAAGGCGGGGCGGTAGCATGCTGCCCATCAGGTTGCACACACAGTACACACACCTATTGATCTATAACGTGCACCCTAGTATAATTTGGGAGCAGCGTGACAGCTGCAAACAAATTTATCTCAGGAGGTGCTTATAAGCAGCATAGAGCGTAACTTCTCTTTCCATGCTCGCAAGCGTATGCAGCAGAGGCACGTCTCGTACCAACAGGTCGAGTACGTTATAAAGCATGGCGTGGTGTTGCGGCGCACAGGCGTTACGTTTTACGTACTCCTGCGCAAATGCATACCGGCCAGTGACTTGGCAAGAGATGACTGCTCTAAGCTTGAGGGCACTGTTGTGGTGACAGAAGGCCCCAACGTCCTGACGGTGTACCGAAACCGTAGAGCTCTCAAGAGGGTCAAGCGGAAACCACCTTACAGGCTAGGAAGCACCTCTAAATATGGTGGGCCCGAGTATATACTGGGTAGGACATCTTCAGCCCAGAGCTGCTGTTGATGGATCCCTCCCACTGTACTTGGGCCCTACCAAGGTTGTGTGATCCCAAGCCAAGGCTTGGGATCACACCCTAATATCTGAGTTCCATGTGTCACATAGAGGACGGTAGGATCTAGGCACCTACTGCTGCCTCAAGCAGTATGGTGACCTACGATGGGCATATAAATAAAGCCGCGCGTGCTGCCACAGCTAGGGCACTAGGATGGACACAGAAGGACTGTAGGGAGCTGAGAATACGGGGGGAGTCAAGCGGTTCGACCGCATGCAGTGGCGCATGCTATCCGGGAACTCGTGCTGATGCCTATACCTTGCCGCAAGCTCCTATCCCTGGGCACCTCGATCGAGCTGCCTCTAGGTAATTGGCAGGAAGTGGCGCTAGCAGTTGAGAGATCGCTGGAAGATATTCGAGAGGCGCTTCAAGCCTCATATTCGCTCTCTCCCGAGAAGTTCGCCCGCCTAGTAAGATTCCGAGCGGCCATGGAGCACCCGGTGCGCTACGCCGGATTCGCACGGGTAGATTCGGCATACGAACATGGCTACATCGATCAAGCCCCTACCCCATGAGCGCAAGACATTTGCTGGCCGTGCGCCTGCGACGCCGTAATATATATGGGCAAATGCATGGTGCATTGTCCCAGAGTTTATATTTTATGTCAAATAATACTTTCCCCACTTGTATCCCGCTTGAAGATGTCGGTCCAAGGATCGAGCAGGTCCATGAGCGCGATCTAGTCAGCTTGGTCACTCGATGTTGCGATGCCTGGCCTCCATCTCCTCACTGCTTACTCCCAATCTAGCCTGCAGCTCCATCACGAGCAGATCGAACAACAGGAACAGGCTCTGCTCAAAGAGGTTGCCCATCGGCTGGATGGAAGGCACCACCTCCGATCTGCCTTTGTACACTGTCGCAGGTACCCACAACACGACGTCGGCTATCTGGGGCGTAGGGCCACCAGGATCTCCGGTCACCACCATGGTCTTAGCTCCCCGCAGCTTGGACTGCTCCACTAGGTAGTGGATATGCCCTATAGCTCCCGAGCCGCTGGTGGCAACTAGTAGATCTCCAGGGCCTATGGCAGGAGTGGTGTCATCCCATATCCAATGGCTCCGCAAGCCTAGATGCATCAGGCGCATCGCAAAGGCACGAGTAGCAAGCCCTTCCCTCCCGACACCTGCAAGCACTATCCTGCGTGCACCCTGGAGGAGGCTGAGGCAGGCCTCTACCTGCTCCCTGGATACGCGCGCTAAAACCTGCTGGATCTCATCCAGCACCTGCTTATATACCCGCTCGTCCACAGCTCATACCTCCTTCAACGCTGAGAGATCGTATACACCAACCCACACCCTCCGTGCCTCCATCAGGGGGTAGGAAGATGTGTGAGTAGACAGGATAGCCAAGGCCCTGCGCTAGGAGGGCTTGGGGGTCTTGACCAACCCATGCTGCAGCGCGTAAGCAACAACCTGCGTGCGGTTCTCAAGATGTAGCTTGTCCAGGATGTTGCGCAGGTGGTATTTGATCGTGTTCTCCGAGAGGATCAAGCGCTCCGCAAGTTCCTTGTTAGAGGTCACGCCCTGCACGAGCAGCTCTAAAATCTCCCTCTCGCGCTCTGTGAGCACCTCAAGCTGCTTGGGCTCCTTCTGAGACGGCCGAGCCATCTCCTTCAACAGCTTGCGCGCCAGACCAGGGGTGAAGGCTGGTTCCCCCCTGGCTGCGGCTTCCAATAGCTCGAAGAATTGCCCCGAGCGCACGTCTTTGAACATGTATCCCTGAGCGCCCGACTTCACAGCCTCAAATAGGTCTTCGTCGTCCTCCGAAGCAGTCAGGATCACCACCCGCACCTCGGGCATCTCGGTGCTTATGGCACGGGTAGCAGCTAGACCATCTAGCTCCGGCATCTTGAGATCCATCAACACCACGTCCGGTTGCAGCTGACGAGTCATCTCGATGGCCTCTCGACCGTTGCTGGCCTCCCCTACTACCTCCACCCCCTTGGCCTCCAGCAACGTGCGTAGGCTATCTCGGAACAGTGCATGATCGTCCGCTATCAGTACCCTCATCTCCACCTCCGCACTTAGTCACGATTATCCATGGGCACGCACACCCGCACGCGCGTGCCTGCACCATGGGAAGATTCTACATCAAGACGCGCCCCTATGGACTCAGCACGCTCTCGCATGATCGCTAGTCCGAACTTAGGGAAATCCCTAGGCAGCACACCTGCGGGATCAAAGCCTCGTCCGTCGTCCTCCACCACCGCCTCAAGGTGCCTGTGGTTCTCCCGAAGGACGACCTTGACCCTAGTGGCCCCTGAGTGTTTGCGCACGTTAGCCAGAGCCTCCTGCAGGATACGTAGCAGCTGTAGGTCGGCCCTAGGACTCAGATGGGGGTCATTCACGCATGCATCTATATCCACCCGGATACCGCTTTGCTCCTCCCACTGCTCAAGGTAGGTACGTAATGCTTCAAGGAAGCTACCATCTCCCGTAGGCACAACGCGCAGGGCTAGAATCTGCTCCCGCAAGTCCCTATAGGCTCCTCGTGCCACCTCGGCCATCTTATCCAGCTCGAGCAGCGCGCGCTCAGTGCGTCCCGACCGCAACAGGTCACCCACTGCCTGCGCTTTGAGGTTCACATAGCCCAATACTTGCGCCAGGCCGTCGTGCATCTCCCGAGCAATCCTCGTCCTCTCTTGGGTAATGGCCAGCTCCCACACCTGACTGTGTAGGCGTGCGTTGTCGATGGCCAATGCGGCCTGAGTGGCAAACCTTCTTAAGGTTCGCTCATCCTCGTCGGAGAACTCAGTTGCTCCCTCTTTCTCAGTCAAGTACAGGTTGCCTACTACCCTACTATGGGAGGTTATCGGCACCGCCAAGAGAGAGCGCATTACCGGATGGTGTGGAGGAAAACCCGCAGATTTTGGATGTCTCGTCAAGTCACGCAGCCGGAGGCTCTTCCCTTCCTCCAGCACGATCCCCAATAGCCCGTGTCCGGGCGGCGGCGGTCCGATCCTTTCACGCTCCTCGGGAGCGATGCCTGAGGTAACGAAGTGCTCTACCTTACCTTCCTTCAATATGGACAACGCGCCATATCTAGCCCCCACCAATATGCGAGCCCTGTCCACTATCCTCTGCAGGACGGCCTCTAGATCCAGATCGGATGAGATGTCGACGCCGGCCTCGTGCAGTGCCAACAGCTCCCTGTCCTGCTGCAAGAGCCTGGCCTGTAGCCTGCCGATGTAGGCAAACACGAAGTGGACTATTTCCTACCAGGAGGTGAGATCATGAACGCAAGAGGTAACGCAATCCACTGGTGGACACTGGGGGCAGCTGTGGTGGGTGCACTCCTACTGTCCTACAGTAGTAGGCCGGGATCTGACCAGGGGTTGGGGTTTACATCCGTAGTCGTAGGTGTACTGTTGTTCTTGGTCACTCTGTGGTTGCTATCTCGCAGCTACAGACCCGGCAGCTATACCGTCAGCGAGGATGAGATCCCCCACCGTGAGTGGCGCTGGTTCCAGTTCCTCCGCTTTGGATATGGGGCATCACTATTGCTGCTCCCGATCCGCATCTACGTTGGCTATGAATGGCTGCAGGCCGGGATAGAAAAGGTGGGTAGTCCTGCCTGGACTGGTAGTCAGGCTGGGGCGGCCGTACGAGGGTTCGCACAAGGGGCTTTGGCCAAGACGGCTGGGGAGCATCCGGATGTACAGGGCTGGTACGCCTGGTTCCTAAGGGAGGTGGTGATACCGAACTCAGCGCTGTTTGGATGGTTGGTTGCATGGGGTGAGGTGCTGGTGGGCATAGCTCTCATCTTGGGATTCCTGACTGGGGTGGCAGCCTTCTTTGGGGGAGTGATGAACGCTAACTACCTGCTGGCAGGCACGGTCTCCACCAACCCCATACTCCTGGCGTTGGAGCTGGTGCTCATAGTGGGTTGGAGACCAGCCGGCTGGTGGGGTCTGGATCGATGGATCATCCCACTCATCAGCCAAGCATGGACACGAGTTCCAGAGACAGGAGCAAGCCCAGAGCGCTCGGCAACTTGAGTGCCGATCTTGTCCCAGTAAGCTGCAGCAGTGGTCGCTGTTATAGCGACCACTGCTCTCGAGCTCAGGAGCTATGAACTAGGCAACCTCCTTGGTGACCCCGAGCCTGCTAGCGTACGCTAGCAGCAAGCGCATACTTATCTCCTGGGTTGTTTAGCCCCTAAATCATAAAACAGTGGATGTGATCAGCCCACATACCTACGGATAGCCGTAGTCTCTTACCTCCTACCTGCTGGGATGGTTTGAGAGCGAGGGCGATGTGCAGGCCGGTCGGCTGATGTTATACTAAATGCACCATGGACCAGACATCAGGGGAAGAGGTTAAGGTAGGAGGTACCTTCCAGCGCGCATTGCTGGAGATCGCGCGCTCGGAACCAACAGCGCGCGATCTGGACACCTGGCTTCAACACGTTATGGAGGTCGTTTGCCAGTCGATGCGCGCAGATCTGTGCGGGGTGTTCGAACGGGTGGAGGGCAACCAGTTACTGCTACGAGCCGGAGTGGGATGGCGCACCGGCTTGGTGGGGTACGCAACTGTCGAAGCTTCGGGAAGTGAGCCGCGGTTCACGGATCCCCTGCTAGAGAACCACAACGTGAGGGCGGGCGTAAGCGCCTCGATCGAGGGGCCGGAAGGATCTTGGGGTGTGATCAGCGCGTACACGAGGGGTAATAGGAGTTTCACAGATGAGGAGGCGATCTTCATCCAAACGGTAGCCGGCGTGCTAGGGATGGCTGTCCGCTGCCGAACCCCATTAGCAGAGCCTCGCTTCCGAGAACTTCTGGAGACCGCACCTGACGCGATCCTTACCGTTGATCGGGATGGGCGTATCCTGCTGGTCAACTCCCAGGCAGAAAAGCTGTTCGGCTACGCCCGCGAGGAGTTGATCGGCTAATCGATCGAGATATTGTTGCCCGACCACCTCAGAGAGATCCACAGGCATCACAGGGAGAACTACTATAGGTCTCCTCGCACCAGGCCAATGGGCATAGGCATGGAGCTGTGGGCTAAGCGCAAGGACGGCACCGTGTTCCCGACCGAGATCAGCCTGAGCCCGCTGCACACCGATGACGGGCTGCTAGTTTTCGCTGCAGTGCGTGACATTACCGATCGCAAGCAGCTTGAGGATCGCCTGCGATTCCTGGCAGAAGCCAGCAAACTGCTCGTCTCCTCCATGAGCTACGAGGCTATGCCTCGGATGCTAGCGCACCTAATCGTACCTCAATTAGCTGATTGCTGCATGGTCGATCTGCTGCTGTCTGACGGCTCCCTCCAGAGGGTAGCGGTCGCACATAGCGATCAGACAACGGAGAGCTTGCTCAGGGAGCACCTTGAGGGCATGCAGTACCAACCCCAAGATGTGCCCACAGTTTGGCAGGTGCTCCAGACGGGCCGATCATCTTCCTCCTCACAGCTTCCAGAGGGACTGCTCTCAGAGCGAGCAACGGGGACAGGAGCCTTATCCCCACCGCAAATGCTTGCTACAGGATCTTATATGTGCGCTCCACTGTTAGCACGCGACCGAGCGCTAGGGGTTATCTCTTTCTTGACCTCTCAACAAGGAAGGTATGTACGGGGAGATCTTGAGCTCGCTGAGGAGCTTGGTAGGCGTGCGGGCATCGCCCTGGATAACGCTCGCCTGTACAACGACTTGCAGAACGCTATCAGGGTCAGGAACGAGTTCCTGGCATTGATCACGCACGACCTCAAGAACCCGCTGGCTGCGCTTGGCATATACCTGGAGGCGCTCAGGGTAAGGCTGGGTTCGGTTGGAGAGCTCCAGGATCAGGGCATCAAGCGATCGCTGGATAACATGGCCCGCACGGTAGCTCAGAGACTGGACAGGTACAGGAGCTGTTGGACTTGGCCAAGACACAGATAGGGCAAGGGCTTGAGCTCGACCGACAACGCGTATCTCTGGTGGAGCTAACGAGAAAGGTAGTAGAGGATCAACGGAGAACGACCAACAAACACCATATACAGCTGTTTGTGGAAAGCCCCGAGCTTACAGGCTTCTGGGACGCCACTCGCCTGGAGCGCGTGGTCACCAACCTTGTATCCAACGCCATCAAGTACAGCCCGGATGGTGGGGAGATAGAGGTGACCATCTCTCAGGAGAAGAGAGATGGTGAGGATATAGCTGTGGTTAGGGTGAGAGATCATGGCCTGGGCATTCCCACGGCTGAGATCCCAAGGATATTCGATAGGTTCTACCGTGCCAGCAACGCCAGAAGCAAGGTAGGAGGCATCGGTGTGGGACTGGCCAGCGCCAAGCAGATAGTCGAGCAACACGGAGGCACCATAGAGGTGGAGAGCGAGGAAGGACTGGGATCAACCTTTACCATCAAGCTGCCCACACGATATGATCTTAGATGCATTGACGCTGAGAAGACAAATCGTGCTCCTTAGGGCGCTCCTGATCTCAGTACCCTAGCGGGACCACCTATCTTATCGGCAAAATCCTTGTAGAGGATGAGCGATTTGATGGCGATCTCTGCAACCATCGTTCCCACAGTCTAGATTAGATTTGCGGAGAGGGGGCTACTATTTGTTGATATCCGACACTCAGTGCAAGAAGACCCTATCTTCTGAATAGGGGCTTGTGCCCTCGGTACTGGTCACACCCCCAGCTAAATTGCA
Source organism: Thermobaculum sp. T2p (assembly GCF_059335935.1). Taxonomy (NCBI): domain Bacteria; kingdom Bacillati; phylum Chloroflexota; class Chloroflexia; order Thermobaculales (SeqCode); family Thermobaculaceae (SeqCode); genus Thermobaculum (SeqCode); species Thermobaculum sp. T2p. The sequence continues at coordinate 42,008 of NZ_JANZYQ010000002.1, read as the reverse complement.
CTAAAGTGCCTAAGATCTAGCTTCGAAACCTGTTGTTGGGGCTCATCCGCGTTAAGACCTATAGCAGCGATAGCGCCTCGACCGCAATCAATACAGACATGTAGGGGCCTGAGAGCATGGATCGTGTGAATCTCGGCTCCGTTATCTTCCAGGATCTACAGTAATCGCGGCTCTCGTCGTGCATATCACCTGCATCTTTGGCTCCAGCTGATGTCAGATTGCTAGCTTCTAGGGCTATCGGCCATTCCAAGAGGAGCTGTTCTATACGGTGCATCGCTACGATCTCACTGGACCGATGGAGTCTACCACCGCCGGTAGGTGCCACGTCCTCCACGTGGTGGAGGGTATGGGGGTAGCACTTGAGACGCAGCACGGTGGGCGCTCTAAGTTCCACTTCGGGGAGACCTTCGTCGTGCCGGCAGCAGCAGAACACTATCGCCTGATCCCTATGGGTTCTAATGCTAAAGTGATACTGACTTATGTCAAGTAATGCGGTGACCATAAAAGATAGCAGCTCAGAGGCAGATCTAGTCTGATATGCTCGCAGAGCCTTGTCCATACCCTTAAGCAACATATACTATTTACTCTAGTAAGTGAGTGGGTGGAACGAGTTAGCTCCACCGGGACAAGAGCACATTTACACTTCGTGCTCCGAGGTGTTTCCAATAGCCCGCATATAAGGTAGGCCTAAGGTACCGGATAGATATAATCGATCGGCGGCATCGTGGTTCGTGGGGGAAATGTGCTAACGGCAAAATAATCTATAGTCCTGTAAAGACGTCACTTAGCGTCCTTGACTCCTCTGGCCTCGAGCACAAAGCCAAGCACGTAGATAGCAAATCTGCTGCAAGACGGTCCTGACCCGAAAACCATTGGCGCTGCTGGGCCAATTCGTCATGGTCCCTTAATCAGGCACCTTGCTACTCACCTGCTCATAGGAGCAGCCACAAGACTCCCTGACCATCAGCTTCGTAGGTAATACTATCCGACGTGCAGCTGCGGTATATAATCCCTCTAACCTCTCGAACAGCAGGCGTGCACCCTGCCTGCCCAACTCATCGACTGGCTGCCGCACGAGCGTCAGGCGCGGGCGTAGCAGCCCGGCCAAGTCGAAGTCATCAAAGCCTACAGTTGCCATGTCATCGGGTACCCGTAACCCTCGCTCCTCAAGAGCCTCCAGGACACCTATCGTTATGAGGTTGTTCATGCAAAAGACGGCCGTTGGTCTATCAGGTGAGTCCAAAAGCTCGCGCATAGCATCCGCTGCCGAAGGTGGATCTGGCGCATCCAGTCGCACTAAAGACTGCAAACCATGCTCCTCCAACGCCTTCTGATAGCCCGCTAATCGCTCCTGCAGCGTGTACAGTTGCTTACCTGCCCCGATAAAACCAATCCTCTTGTGCCCGTGCTCTACCAGATGAAGCGTTGCCCGATATGCTCCCTCTTGGTTCTCGACAAGCACAGCATCAACTTCGGGATCGTCTATCGGCCTGTCGAGCGCAACAACATGCAGACCTGCGGCGATCTCCCGCAGTAGGTATTCGTGGCCGTTGGCCGCAGGCACCAACAATAACCCGTCCAATCGCTTGCGGAACAGCAGCTCCACGTATTCCCGCTCGACCTCCACATCCTCGCCCGAGGCGCATAGTACCACGGAATAGCCTCGAGCACGCGCCTCCTCCTCCACAGCTTTGGCAATCATAGCATAGAAGGGGTTGGAGATATCAGCGATCATCAGACCAATCATCTTGGAGCGCTTACCCTTTAGGCTGCGTGCCACCTCGTTGGGACGATAGCCGAGCCGCTCGATCGCCTCGTGCACGCGCGCGCGTGTACTCGGGCTGACGTATGGTTCGCCGTTGATGACGCGCGACACGGTTTTGATCGAGACGCCGGCATCTCGTGCGACATCATGAAGAGTCACCTGTCTACGCAACCCAATAATACCTCGTTCTAAATGTCGCTTGGGACCAAGTCCTAGCAGATGGTAATACATTGTAGAGCAATGACAGTGGGCAGTGGTAGGATCAGCACCTTCTCAAACCCATCGACGGAGGATCTGGTCTCTTTATATCAGTTGATTAACAAAGCTTAGGAGATTAAAATAAAGAAACCTGGTTCTTAATAGTGAATTTATTTCACATTCATGAACAAACTATGTTTTGCTCGTGTGAGCGGGGTACAGCGTTGGATCCCTCCCATACCTAAGGCGGAGGTAGTAGTGATGCGGCGTTTCCCTATCCACTTGCTTATAGCGTTGGCGCTATTTTTGACTGCTTGCGGTCGATCGACCACTCAATCTGTTGCTCCCACGACGACTATATCGAACAGTGGCGGACAATATGAAAAAGGCGTGCTCCGCGTGTTTGTTTGCTGTCCAGGTGGACCAGAAGACCTTAAGATACGTGACCGCATCAATAAACAATTCGAGGCAGACCACCCTGGCGTGCGCATCAAACAAGAGATCTTACCAGCGGGCACCAACTATTTTGAAAAGCTCCAGACTATGATCGCTTCCGGCTCACCCCCTGACGTATTTGATATGTGGGAAGGCTATGTGCAAGCATTCGCCAAGGCTGGACAACTACTCGATCTAGATCCGTACATCCAAGCTGATCCTAACATCAAGAAGGAAGATTTCGATCCTGCCATTCTGGCGGTGAACAGCTGGAACGGCAAGCTCTATTCCCTTCCCATAGAGTATGTGCCTTATCCAGCCGCACTGTTCTACAACAAAGATCTATTTGACAAGGCTGGGCTGAAGTATCCAGATGCTTCCTGGGACTGGCGTGATGTACGAGAGGCAGCTAGACGTCTTACAGTGACGCAGGGTGGCAAGATAGTCCAATGGGGCATCGTATTCGACTACACTTTCTATCCCACATGGCTCTACTGGATCTGGGCTAACGGCGCCGACGTCTTCAACCGCGATGAGACGGCATGTGCCCTGACCGACCCTAAGGCGACCCAGGCTATCCAGTTCTGGGCTGACATGCTTACACAGGATAGGGTGGCACCTGCTACCTCAGCACTCAAGTTGCTCGGCGGGCCTGCCAATGCCTTTAAGTCTGGCAAAGTGGGAATGTATCTGGGCGCCGGCTGGGAGCCTACCGGTTTCGACCAGAATCCAAAGCTTAGGTACGGTTTCGCGCTCGTTCCAAAGAGCCTAGCTGGACAAAGAGCAACTTACTTGATGAACCTGACCTGGGCAATATCTCCACAATCCAAGATGAAGCGCACCGCTTGGGAGTACGTGAAGTACTTCGCCACGGAGGGCGAAAAGCTGCGCTTGCAGGTCATAGGCTCAGTACCTTCCTACAAACCACTTTACTCCCAGTGGCTAACTCCTCAGAAGGAGAAAAAGGGTTACGGGATCTATATCGATGAGGCCAAGTACGCTAGGTATCCAGGCGCGGGTGCTAAATGGGACAAAATCTCGACTATCATCCAGTCGGAACTGGACTTGGTGTTCTCTGGTAGGGAGTCGGCAGCCCAGGCGGCAGCCAAGGTTTGCCCTCGGGTGAATGCCGAGCTCCAACGGCGCTAGTACTGATAAGGAATAAGGAGAGTCCGATCATGGTACAGGTGCCAAACACATACTTTCTTGAGAAGGCTGTCGAGCTGGCTATGGACAACATACTCGCGCGGTTGGACCCAGTGCTCGACTATGAACCTTACTTCCTATTAGATCTTGGTAGCTCGCCCCCACATATCAAGCATACGAGCTGGGACTACTGTGACATGTCAGGAAGGTGTGTAGATGCCCTCATTCTAGCTAGGGAGATGACAGGCGATCGTAGAGGGGTGGAGGCCGAAGCAAAGCTGCGGACCTTTCTTCTCAGCCGTGCCAACCCCAGTGATGGTCTCTTCTATAACGCAGAGGCTCCCTGGTCGCGCATTGAGGCCGATATGTTTTGCCAGGGAAGAGCACTGCTGGGGCTGGTGAGCTGGTTCATGTTGACTGGGGATGCTGCAGTAGAAGCTAGAATCGAGGCGTTAATCTCTGGACTAAGCCGGATAGCCGTCCATCAGGAAGACTACTGCTTTTACCCCAAGGATATCTGGAGGGAAGGTAGGTGGCATGATGGAGGGCTCTGGAACGGTAAAATGCCTGGATACTCAGTGCAACAGCTCATTGGACTCACTAGATACTATGAAGCCACTGGCAGCCATCGAGCACTGGAGCTGGCTGGCAAGCTGGCCCGCTACTACGTGTACCACAGTGGTGCAATCACCTGGGACGGTACTTTTCGTGGACATACCCACAGCGGTGGTATTCTTCCAGCTACTCTCGGTGTGCTTAGGTATGCCTTAGCAGCAGGTGATGAAGAGTTGATAATGTGGAGCAACAGGGTGTATTCCTACGCACGGACGTACACCAGCTCCTTCGGATGGATACCAGATGGGCTGGGCCTCGACCCTAAAAGCACACCTTATGCCTGCACCTGTGAGACGTGCGCACTAGCAGACCTGATCGAGCTGGCGATCAAGCTCTCCTCTGCCGGCATCGGGGACTATTGGGACGATGTAGAGAAGTTTGTGCGTAATCATCTGCTTGAGAGCCAGATAAGGGACGTCGATTGCGTCATCCCGCCAGACCACCATGATGTGGAACACGCACTAGCTAGACAAATTCTACTGGGCAGCTTTGACAGCGCCTCCCTCCCCAACGCGCTGCTTGGGGACCCTCAAGGCATCGTCGAGGGCTGCTGCACGCCATCGGGAGTGCGTGCATGCTGTCTAGTGTGGAGCTATGCAATAACTCAGGATGCAGAGGGCGTGCACGTCAATCTGGCGTTCAACCGCCATACACCTTGGGCTAGCCTCATCAGCTATGAACCTTACAGGGGAGAGCTGCAGCTATTGGTGCATTTACCCGAGCACTACTATCTGCGAGTACCCGAGTGGGCCCACATGGAGAAACTCCGGATCATGGTCGATGGGCAAGATCAGCTACCGACTTGGTGTAACAGGTACCTCGACCTAGGCACATTGCAGCCTGGACAGACGGTTGTCGTTACCTACCCACAGCGCTTAGCAGAAGAGATTGAGAAGTTGGCTGGGCAGGAGTATGTTGTACGGTGGAAAGGAGGCACTGTTACCTCTATAGCCCCAGTAAGGGAGAATTACCCAATCTATCGACGCTTGACTATGGAGATGGAATATGAACCTCAGCTGACCCCAGAACGCCCAGTTAGTTGGATCAAGGTCCAATGGTAGCTTGAGGGGTGGTCAACAGATGACTGGAAACCATCCTGGTCGCAGACAGAGTTTTATTACTACCTCGAGGCGCGAGCAACTCTTTGGTTATCTGTTCATCTCGCCCTGGCTGATCGGTTTCCTCGTGTTCCAACTGGGGCCAATCCTAGCTTCGATAGGCATAAGTCTGACTGATTGGACTCTTCTGCGGCCACCCCAGTTTGTAGGGATGGCCAACTATAAGAGGCTTATCACCGATCCCTTGTTTTTCCAAGCGCTTAGGGTAACGGCAACCTACACCGTGGTTAGCGTTCCCTTGGGAGTCATGGCAGCGTTGCTCGTAGCAGTCCTGCTCAACAGAGCGGTATTTGGGATATCATTCTTCAGGACCCTGTTCTATCTACCAGTGGTCCTATCTGGGGTAGGCACTGCCGTCATTTGGGGCTGGATGTTCGATCCCAACTTCGGTGTAGTCAACTATGTGCTGTCAATTTTCGGCATACGTGGCCCTGACTGGTTAGCAAGTCCTGAGTGGGCACTACCAGCGCTGATAGTGATGAGTTTTTGGGGTATAGGAGGTGCCATAGTCATCTTCTTGGCTGCTCTACAGGGTGTGCCTAGAGTATTGTACGAGGCGGCCGAGATAGACGGCGCTGGGCGTTTAGCTAAGCTTTGGCATGTGACGATTCCGATGATCTCTCCTGTTATCTTGTTCAACGTTATCACGGGGATCATATCATCCTTCCAGACGTTCACCTATGCCTACGTGCTGACGGGAGGAGGACCCAACTACGCCACGCTCTTCTACGTCCTGTACCTTTACCAGAATGCCTTCCACTGGTTCGATATGGGCTATGCATCCGCGCTGGCTTGGATCCTCTTCCTGATCATCATCGGCCTCACCATCCTCATCCTAAGATTATCGAGGGCGTATATCCACTACGAGGGGGCTTTAAGAGGGACATGATCACCACACGAGTGGCCAACCATGCTAGACAGAGACTTTCAGCCAGACGCTTCCTATTGGGGAGAATTATAGGGACGCTGAGCACCTATCTGGTGCTGTCAATGCTTGGACTAGCGATGGCCCTGCCGTTCCTGTGGATGCTGTCCACAGCGCTAAAATCGCCTGGCACAGCTTACTCTTATCCTCCCAAGTGGATTCCAGACCAACCGACGCTAGCCAACTTCCCTGCAGTGTTTCACTTTATACCCTTCTTAACTTTCCTACGCAACAGCATCATTGTTACAGGTCTAACACTCATCGGCGAAGTACTATCCTCCTCGCTCGTGGCCTATGGCTTCGCACGTTTCAGGTTCCCAGGTAGAGACATCCTATTCCTAGTGGTGCTAGCCACGATGATGATCCCCTACCCAGTGACTATTATTCCGACGTTCATGCTTTTCAGGGAGCTTGGGTGGATCAACACATTCCTTCCTTTAATAGTACCCGCCTTCTGTGGGCCTGCATTCTACGTATTCCTGCTAAGGCAATTCTTCATGACCATTCCGATGGAGCTGGACGATGCTGCTAAGATAGATGGGGCCTCAGAGTTTCGAATCTACTGGCAGATCCTGCTGCCGCTATCGAAACCCGCCTTGGCAACAGTCGCCGTCTTCTCCTTCGTGACGAACTGGAATGACTTTCTAGGCCCATTGGTCTACCTGAACGACATAGATAAGTACACTCTGGCGCTGGGCATCAACTTCCTGCGTGCCGCCCGGGCAGAGCCTACGGACGTTACCATCCAAATGGCAGGCACCCTTATGTTTCTGTTACCCTGTATACTCCTCTTCTTCATAGCCCAGCGCTACTTCATCCAGGGAATAGTTACTACAGGTTTGAGGGAGTAAGATAGCTCTCTACTCCCTCTCCACAAACACTAAGGACGACCGGAAACGTTGATCGAGCCTGACAGTAAGGCCTCTGGTAAGCTCCGCACCGCTGCAAACCGCGCTCCACCCCTCAGGGGTGCGCAGGCGATAGTGCGCGGTTGGCAGTAGCCCATGCAGTTCAAAATTGCGTACTGCGTCCGCACTTGCTAGCCTGAACGCGAAGAGCACACCACGTGAGCGATCCTTACTCACATACCAAATACCTGCCCAATCACCGTTGCCATCAATGGGTGGTGGATCCGTCAGCATGTACTGATCGCCGAAATGGATAACGGGACGAATGAGTGCCTTGTACCACGCAACATGCGTACGGACTAGCGTCATATCCTCAGCTTCCCATCTCTCAAGGGGAGAGCTGATACCGAAGGTGCCAAGCATCGCCACACGTGTTCTAAAGGCCAGGTCACCACGTTCGTCCACCCATTGACGTCCCCATAGGCCATCATAAGGAGGCCATTCTACCAACCAGTCGTTGCACTCTACTGCACAGTGGGCCAGCTGGCTACCGAAATGGATAGCTAACTTCATCAGTGAATTCGTCTGATCGCTGATCCAGTAGGTGTGAGCGTGTGACATTAAAGCTGGATCGAAGCGACTGCCCACTCCGGCACACATCTCCAACACCATATCTGGCAACATCATTCGCAGCTCGTCTTGGAGTCTGTAGAGGCCTTGGTAGTGGGCGATCAAAGGATCCTGATCAGTCAAATCTTTCGGGATATCAGGTGACCATCCACCCTGTAGCAGGTCAGTATTGAAATCCCACTTCATCCAGGTAGCGTTGGTCTCGCGCAATACATTGAGTATTCGTTCGCGGATATGTATGCGTGCCTCTGGAATACCTAGGTGCAGTACAGCGCGCTGCTCGGCTAGAGGGCTTACTCCGCCGATCGCATGTAGCCACTCTGGATGCTCCCGACGCAGGCGGGCACTTGGTCCTACTGCTTCCGGCTCAAACCAGATCCCAAAACCTAAACCCAGCTGACTGCAATATCCGCTAAGTTCCTCTAAGCCATGCGGGAAGTACTTGGTATCTACTAACCAGTCACCCGTGCGTGACCACCAATTCTCACTCCTCTGGCTGTGCTCGGTAGTGTACCATCCGGCGTCCAGGACGAACACTTCACAGCCCAACTCAGCAGCCCTGGATGCGTACGGCTTCACTTTGTAGATCGGTACGGTTTCACCGCACGAGTACCAGGTGTTGAACTGTACTGGAATGAGGCGATCAGGATCCGGACGCATGCGACGTAGGTAATCATGTAGGCGTTGTGTAGCAGCGTTCAGGTCGCCAGGTACGCAGCCAAGCAATGCATCAGGCAGTGGTAGATGCCCCCCAGGCTGCAGTCGGTGCCGCAGACCCCACGAGTTTAATCCTCCAGCAAGGGCCACTCTGTGATCTGGTCGCCTGTATATATGCAGCTGCCAGTTACCAGACCATAACAGCTCACACAAATACGTGCGTCCAGGTGCCAGTAACGCAACATAGGGCGCAAACTCGTAGCCAGCCTTACCAGCTCTACTCTCCAATAGCACCGCTACTTGTGGCAACGCTATGTGCTGTACCTGCGCCTCAGCAACCAATCTTCCACCTAGGTACACCAACTCTTGGATATTCGAAGGCAGCAGGACGGATAGGCTGTAGGCACAACTTATATCCAATACACCAGCATTACCAGAATGGATCAACTCTGTGTGCCGACGGAGCAAACCTGTCACTTCGTCTACTCTAAAGCGAAGCGTGGCTACAAGGGGTAAGTCGATCGCCTGCAACGTAAGGTCACAAGTATTGCTCAGTGTCTGTGACCAATCACGTAACGTCCAGCGTACCACTTGATCGGCAGGTGCCAAGTATACACTTGCCTCGGTGCGAGTCAAGTGTACTAGATCGGATGGTGGCCACTCGGGCAATGGTTGGATCTGATCTTCAGGACCAAAGTACTCGCAGACCAAGTATCCCTCTGTGAGTCTCAGGCACAGTGCTGTATCCTGCCATTTCATAGTCCAACGCTGGCTTGTGCCATCATAGCTAACTTGCATCCTAACCTCCCAAGTCCACATTCATGGACACAAATAATATACAGAGCCTACAGACTACTCCAGGGGAGCACTTCTTGCTGCTAACTACTCAGGGCTCTCTGAAGAGCCCTCAACATGCCGAATCCTAGCCGTGTATCAGGCAGCAAGTAGTGCCCTTCGGTCCACTCGTTCCAGGAGCCTATCAGCAGTACTGGCGGATTATTGGGCCTACTTCTAAGGAAATCCAAGCCAGCTCGCACAAATTCTTCAAACACCTTTGGTGTCTCGCCCACCACAGGCCTAACCCGCCATTGACTGGGATGTTGCGACTCTGAAGGCATGATGTGGCGTGGGGTATCGTCGCAGCCTGGGCTAACACAAGGGAAGTAGGGCAGTTCTGAGAGGGCATCCTGCTCGGGCCATACCTTCTTCACAACTTCCCTAACAGCCTCCTCGTAGCCAGGTAGGTTGTCAGTAACAGGTAGCCTACTTGCACCCACAGCCACGGAGTTGTACAGCCCATAGGAGTCGATACCAGCTGCTAACACCTGCCCCATATTAGCCAGCACCCCGGGTTCCTGACAGGTGGCATGGAAATGGATACCAGGTAGACCCATCCTTCTAGCTAGGTCCCGCAGAGCATCTAGAAGCTGCCTTGTGCCTTCTACCCCAAACTCCTTTACCAGCAGCCACACGTCCCAGATAGATACCACTGGCTTGCCTTCAAGCCTCCAATAGCTAGGATGAGAGCAGTATCTGGCGACAATGTAGCTCAGACTACGCCATACCTCCTCACCCTTAGGTGCATCATAAACCACCTCGTAGGCCCCAAGGTTCTCGTCCTCCCACAGTCTTAACCACTCGTCTCTGGCGCTACTTCCAGCGGTCGGGAACCAGTAAGCCCAAGGATGGTTGGTCCACATCACAGCAAACTGGATTCCATCAAGGTCCTCTACACCCAACAACCCGTCCTCCAATGCCTCGTGCAGGGCAGGACCTCCAGCATACCAGTACCAGTCGAAGATGAACACATCTATCCCAGCCTCCTTGGCTAACCGGATGTACCTGTACCAAGTATCTGGTTCTCTCTCGTCCAGCTCTCCAAGCATCGGCGTTCTAGGCTGATAGTGCCCCCAAAACCAAGGCCTTGCTCCCCTCAAAAGCACGTACTCAGTCCAGCCTGGTGAGTACAGACGATCGTTGAGTGCGCTATGATGGTAGTGGGGAAACACATAACATGCTACTTCCACTTCATCCACAACCATCTACCTGCCCCCTTAGAAATTAAATGGTCACTCCTTGCATGTTACCTTCGAGATCCACATAGTCCACAGCGGACAGCCCCTCTCGTACGACAGCAGAAACTTCGCACTCAATGGTCCCACCAGGCGGGAGCGTGCGATGGGTGCCTTGCTGCAATCCATCGTTTACGCTGACAGGATAACCCGTACAAGGCTCCAGTACGAGCACATTCAGATTGCGCCAGCCACCGTAGCTAGCAAACAGCCAGCAGGAGGACAACACCTCAGGTTCAAAGGCCAGACCAAAGCTCAGTTTATCTCGTGTGTGGGTCACAGCGCACCACCCAGCCGTAAGGTGTGTTGCGTACTGGAATTCGCAGACTCCAGAATCGAACGGCATAGCCCAGCGCATGTCACACCTATTATTGGACTCATCAGTCGCATAGGGCCAATAATAGTCAACACCTGTGCGACCGATCCTGCTGACCCCAAACTCCTCGATGTACATGTTTTGAGCTGGCATATCAATTCTGAGGTGCTCATCTACATTCAGGGCGACGTGCAATTTCCAGAGAAACGGTTGAGCTATGCGTCCTGTGTTGGTTAGACGGTAGTGACACCTTAGAATGGTCTCACTTGTCCGCAGTGCAAGTCGCTTCTCCAACCTGGTGGAGCTGATCGGGGTTTCTACTTGCAACCTAACCGCCACCTCATCTCCTCTTTTGGACTCCACTTCGTACTCCCAGGGCAGAGCCCAGATCTCTCCATGGTCTGGCATCCTCTCCCCGTTGATCTCCTCTGGGATATCATTTGGGTATAACTCGTCCCAGCCTCCAAAGAACACGTCATCGTATACAGAGTGAAAGGGCACGTTACGAGGTTTGATTCTAGGATGGTGCCAGAGGAGGTCAAAAGATCTAGGACGATATTCCACCTGCCATATCCTGCCTCCCAGGTCTGGCAGGATCACTACTCTGAGTAGCTCATTCTCCAATATAACCGTTCTCAGGTCATGTAGTTTCCAATCGGTTGACACACTTGCGACCATACTATTCCCTCCTCATGTCACCCTGTACTTACTTACAACGGCCTCATCCACCTCCACACCGAGGCCAGGACGATCTTGCAGACGCACATAGCCGTCAACCAAATCGACTGGAGTGCTCACAAGATCCCTAGCTATAGGGGACTCAGAGACCGTGTACTCGATCATGAAGCCGTTGGGGATACTAGCTGCTAGATGAGCACTTGCGGCCACGAGTATCCCACTCTTGAAAGCATGGGGTACTAGCTTTCTGTGTCTCTCGTGTGCGACTTGTGCGATCCGTTTGGCCTCCGTCAATCCCCCACACCTTCCAAGGTCCGGCTGCACGATGTCCACGCCCCCCTCGTCGATCAGTCTTCGGAAGGCTAATACTCCACTTTCTTGCTCTCCGGCCGCGATATACAAGCTCGTGTGGTCCGACAGGCACCTGTACCCTTCTAGGTCATCAGGCGCCAGAGGTTCTTCCAACCAGTAAACCCCATACCTTTCGTACACCGTCGCCATCCTGAGGGCTTCCTTGAGATCCCAGACGCCACCGGCATCAATCATCACATCGACATCATCTCCAACTGCCGAGCGTATAGCTTGCACCAGCTCCTCATCTAACTTGCGATCTCTCCCGATTGGACCCCAACCAAACTTCATCGCAGTATACCCTTGCATTGCATACTGCTCAGCTAGCCTAGCGACCTCCATTGGAGTCTCAGGCATTAGAGAGCTAGCATATGCCCTCAGCTTATCACGCCTGGCTCCTCCCAACAGCTCACTAACCGATCTGCCCATGACCTTGCCACGAATATCCCACAGCGCCAAATCTATCCCACTCATGGCATGCATCGCTGGTCCTACTCTTCCAAAGTAAATTGTCGCTCTATACATCTTCTCCCAGAGCCGTTCCACCTCTAGGGGATTCTCCCCTAGCAGCACGTACCTCAGCCCCATAGCCACCGAATGCGAAACTGGGGCTTCTATTGCCGCCTTCGCTACAAGCGGGGATGAATCTACCTCTCCAATACCCGTTATCCCCTCATCTGTATGTACCTTGATCAAGAGTGTATCCTGGGTACCATCTGCCCTCGTTGGGTCCACTTCTGGTAACCTCAGGTAGATAGCCTCCACGTCAGTGATCTTCATAACGTCCTCCTTATGTAAACCTGCCGTGCGTGGTGACTAGAAAGTAACCGATAGGCCACCATCAACAGGAATCACTGCGCCGGTTATATAGCTAGAATCATCCGATGCCAGGAATAATGCTACCCTAGCCACCTCCTCTGGTTGGCCAGCACGGGCAAGCGGTATCTTCCTATGCTCTACATAAATGGAGCGAAAGGTCTCAGTCTCTAGCTCGTTAGTCCCCTCTACTATAGACATGCTGGTATCGATAAATCCGGGGGCAATTCCGTTGACTAGTATGCCATGCGGTGCCAGCTCTACTGCCAGGGTCCTGGTCAGCTGATCCAATCCCCCCTTGGCAACGTCGTATGCCGAAGCAAGGGGCTCTGCCCTATAGGCATGAATCGAGGACACGTTGATAATCCTCCCTCCACCTGCAGCTATCATTGACCGCGCAGCAGCTCTCGCACAGTGCACAGCTCCATACAGGTTTACTCTCACCACCTCATCCCACTCAGCTGGAGGAGTAGTGATGAAATCTCCTGCCCTAAATATCCCAGCGTTGTTCACCAGGATGTCTATCCGTCCAAAGGCTTCTAAGGTGCGAGAGACCATACTCTCGACATCAGATTGCTTCCCCACATCTGTACACACAGCCATTGCCTTGCCCCCCATTGCCACGATATCATTAGCAGCTTCGGCGATCTCCTTTTCCGTTCGCGCTGCCAAGGTAACAGCGCAGCCCTCGCGCGCGAATAGCTCAGCTATGGCACGCCCAATGCCACGGCCAGCTCCAGTAACAATAGCGACCTTGCCCTCAAGACGCACTTTGCATCCTCCTTACAAAGGGATTACCACTCCAATTGTACGATCGGCCATCAGCATGCTTATCAAGGCACTCGACTACCCATTCAGTGTTTACACAGAGTCATCCTGAGCACCGACAGCGGCTATAGAAAAGACTCACGTCTTAGCCTTCAACAAAATCACCTCACTCCCCTGCTCTGGAATATCCAAGGAGATTCCTAACCGCATCAGTTCATCCCCGCCAACCTCCCAAATGCGCCCATCAGTTGAGACAAGGGAGTAGGCAACATCGGGATCGAGGCCTTTCAACTTCACTTGTACGGGTGAAGATCCATTTGGCTTGAAAAGGAGCACAGCGCCAATGTCCTTAGATGGGTGGTGAACCTGTAAACCATCCCATCCCACGCCATCTGGGTATCGTAGGTGGTAAACTTGTGCTTCCCTGAACAGCGGCCTAACTCGCTTATACAGCGCAACGTTACGTCGTACCGTCTCCACCTCCAATGCATTCCACTCAGCTGCGCGACCCATGAGGATCCAAGGGCCACCAATCATGCAGGAACGGCAGGAGTAGTCGCTTGGGCTTTCCTGCATGTAGCTGGCACAATAACGTAGTGGGAAGGGATAGCTCGCTCCATACAGCGCCCTTCGACGTCCCAGAGGGTCAAGTAACACAGCGCCGTCCGTGGTGATGGAGGTGTCGTGCATAGTGGTCATGGCATAGGTCATTATCCTGCCGCCTCCTTGGCAGTTCTCTATTATCAGGTCAGGGCAAGCTCTTCTGAGATCCCACAGCGCCTGCCTGTAGCCTTCTGCGCTATGGTATCCAGCAGGATCCGGGGGGTGAGAGTGTGCAGGGTGTTCACATGGAGTGATCAGCTCAAAGTCATGCACGAGATAATCCAGCCCATAAGTCTTCACGACTCTGATGACCTGGTCCGTAACCCATTGCCTTACTTCCGGCTCTGCTAGGCACAGCGCACGTGTACCAAAGCTTCCCCAGTCATTGGGCCACGCCGTCCAATTGGGATGCTCATGGAGTATATTACTCTCCGGTGAGGCGTTGGCGAAGGCCATCCACGCGCCGAACTTCATACCGAGTGAGTGCACCTTCTCCGCTAGCTCGTCTAATCGAGGCATCCTGACTGGCAACGAGACCCAATCACCCACTCCCCTTGCCCACCCATAGTCTGCCACGAACACTTCCACGCCGACATCGGCTGCGACCTCGAGGCAACGCAAGGTGATCTCTGGCGTGAGGTCCCAAGCATAGCCCCAGGTGTTAAAGATCACATATGGGAAGCTCTTGTCGGGATAAGGAGGGGAGAGTTTGTGCTCTACCAGAGCATGTGTGACCTGCGCTGCAGCGTCCCAATCACCATCAAATATTCCTAGGAAGGCTGCTGGACTCCTCCAGATGCCATCAGGCGCGACTCTGACGTGCAGCGTCTCAACTGGGGATGCTACCAGTCTCACACCTCTGTCCATATATACTGATGAGCGCCACGTGGAGGCGCCTGGGACCCTAGCTACATCTAACAACCTGAATTCCGCAGGACCATCGTACTCCAGTCCAGAAACCAGCCCCGCACCATCTGGCCTTCTGAGTGCGATCCAGCTACAGCACTGCTGGTATGCACCCACTGGCAGACGCATGGCATCACCCGCCGCCAACTCTAGGTTATGCAATGCAAAACTAGCATCTCCTGGATCCCATCGGTCACATCTGTGTCCGGCAAAAGCTTCCACGTAGAACAGGTTGAGAGAGGAGTCTCGTAAGTCATGCTGGAGCCACAAATCTAGCAAGTGGTATTGTAGTACTTCCTGTGCATGCCCACCGGTATTGTGCAGCTCGACCCACCGCCTAAATACCGGGATAGTAAAAGACAGCCACAGCGACTCCACAAGGACGATCGATCCATGAGTCAGAGTTACCTCCAACCTTATTGCCCCTTCCTCCTCTTCACACACCCAGTCCTGGAGAGTCCATCCATTCATATCGACGGAAGGCTGAAAGGATACATAGGTCAGCGGGTGGTAGGCAGATTCCAACCAAGAAGTACCCGATGACTTATCTAGCAGCGAGATTAGGCACAAACCTCGGGAGCAAGCGCACAGCTCCATTTCCAGATACTCGTTGCGTAACTTCCACATGGGCTGCACACCAGGTGTGAAGTCACATGCAGCTGACATAGCTCATTCTCCACTCTCAGCCGGCTCCAAATATACCACCTCTGAGGCACGCACCATGCCGTTGAGGTCAATCACGGGCTCCTGCCCACTTCGAGGAAGCTCTAGCTCCAATCCTTTGGCCATGAGGTCACGACCACTGGCATGGTAACTTTCACAGGCATCTTCATAAGATACTTTGTATATGGTATCCTCCTTGAGCCCGTGCACGGGTATCACACGACTGGCCGTACTACCGCCTAGTCGGAATACGAAGATGACTGCGGAGTCCGTCAGCTCATCATACGAGCCGATGGCGTCCCAGCCGTCCCATCCATGCCCCACTCTCTCCAAAGGTTGTGGCTCTAGTAGATGTAGCACCTTGCCACGAGCTACTCGTCGCCGGATGCGCTTATACAGGGATATTTGACGTAGGAGGGATCTCCACTCCGAGGACCCCTCCTGTAGGAGGTGGATGTGAGTCATCAGTATCATCGGGCCGCCGAAGAGATGACTGCGATACTCATAATCTCCTAACCATTTGCCTACATAGTGACCTGGTATAGGTTGGTCACACACATAATGAGCCAAGTAGCGCGGGGGCAGTACATGCGAGATACGCCAGGTATGTATGCGCTCGTAGAGTGCTCCGGCAGCATCAGCGCCTATGGACGTCACATGTTGCTGCACCATCTTAAATGTAGGCAGACTCAGACCATTGTCACAGTGTTCGATAAGTACATGTGGTCGCAGCTGGCGTAGCCTATCCATGATCCAGTCAAAACCCTCAACTACCGTCATGTAGTCGTTGGTTGCGTGTAGATGTTGAACCTGAGGATTGCATGCCCCCCAGAGGTAGTGGTCTGTTAGGAAGTAGTCGATTTTGTTCTCATCAATGATCTCAAGCAACTTGCCAAGCATCCAATTACGTGTTGCGGGGTTGCCAAGTGTAACCGCAAATACCTCTCCTTCCCTGTTGTAAGCCCACTGACCGGGACCATTGACCCATTCCGGGTGTTGTTGGTACATGCTCGATAGTGATGAGACGTTGCCGAAGCTAAGGTGGATCCCAAATAGCATTCCCTTGGCGTGCGCGGCCTCTGCCAATGGCGCCAGTCCCCGTGGGAACTTATCTTTCAGTGGCAACCAATCAGGATCTTCCCACCCGAAGTCTACCACGAACAACTCTACACCCAAGTGGTGGCAGATATCTAAGCATCGGAGCACAGACTCCTCATCGATGTCGGTACCATACCCCCAGCTGTTGAAAGCCACGTAAGGGAACTTTTCATCTTCCACTTGCCGGGCAATTACCTCCTCCACATACCGTTGGCACCGGTGAGCCAGCTCGTCCAAGTCTCCATCGGCGAGACCAACGAAGCCAGCAGGACCTTTAAGAGTTTCCCAAGGTTCAAGTCTATATTCGGGACGCAGGTAGCACTCGACCCATACTGCGCCGTCGCCGTATACATCACCAAACTCGCAAATGGCTTCGGCATTCGACTCCCATCCAAAGTAAATTCCCGGTCCTATATCTGGTGTTATCAATCCTAACCATGTGGCCTCCTTCCTATACCCTGAGTGAACAGCCTCCTTCACTCCAGGGCCTAGCTCAATCCACCGCCATGTATGCCAGTCAGCCCATCTGCCTTCCCGAGACCGTTCCCGACCTAACCCACAGTATGCCCTGAGACGTCTACTTGGTGCTCTAAGCACGTAGGTAAACACCGGTAAGCGCTCGATCACGATTGGATAATCAGAGGTATTTGTCAGCTCAAACCACTGTCGTAACACTGCATGGTTAGGATGACATCTGAGGCACCAAGTTACCTTCAACGGAGCATCAGCGGGCGAGAAGTTGATCGCAGCCACATCAGTGCCGTCATACAAGTTAGCCGTATTGATCTGCCCTACCAACCGCTCACATCTCAAGGGAACCAGCACGTTCTGTCCACTGGTGGCTCCGCCCCTGTACTCTAGCTCGTACAGGGGGGAGCTTATTGATGTATCTAGCCAGCTCTGGCTAGGATCAGCATTACTTGGCCGAAGGCTGCTACAGATCACTTCTCCCCGCTCACTAATATGCCATTCGACATAGATGAGGCCATTATCCATCTTCAGAGAGCCTGTTACCTCATCGAACACAATCATTACACTACCCCTCCGTTAGTGTGACGTGGATTGGCCCCTAGGTTACAGGAGCTTGTTAGCCTTCTCATCGATGGTCTTGGCCGCTTGCTCAGGCGTAATCTTGTTGTTCCATAGCTGATCCAACACCGGCCCAAAAACCTCGAACACTATCTGTTGGTTGTTGGCCGTGTAGACATCTCCCAGCTTAGCCTCTGAGGATGTCACAGCATCTAGCACCAGTCGATAGCCCTCCGGCTGCCCTTCTAAGGATTCCTTGGAGAGTCTGGCGGAGTTGAGGATCGGTATCCAGTCGTGCTGCTTGGCCATCGTCATCTGGAAGTCCGTGGACGACCATTTGGCCCACTCGAACGCTGCCTCTGGCACCTTGGACTTCTTAGATATCACCCATCCTCCCAACCAGTATGGAACAACACGCTTACCCTGCCATGTTGGCCAAGGGACCATGCCCCACTCAAAAGAGGCCTGCAACAGCGGAGACATATCCCAGCTACCACCAAAAAACATTGCAGTCCTACCAGCCTGGAAAGGCCCTACGTTTTGAGAGATGCTAGCGCGCTGGGCAGCGTTCGGTGCTACCTTATCCTTCCATATCAGGTCCTGGACAAACTGCATAGCTTTGATGTTGGCAGGATCCTGCAGATTGAATCTCGTAGGCTCCACTATTTTGTCAAAGAACGCTGAGCCCTGATCCCAGGACAGCACCTGTAACCCCCACCATACCTGTAACACTCCAGGATCCACACCCCACTGTACGACCTTACTGCCCTGCCTTATAGTAAGCTTGTGGGCGGCTGCTAGGAAATCATCCCATGTCCAGCGCTCGTCTGGATACTTTATTCCAGCCTGATCAAACATCTTGCGATTGTAGTACAATGCGACTGTCTGGATGTTTTCAGGCACAGCATACATATGGCTACCGTCCAGCCTCCAGACATCGAACAGCTGGGTAGGGTATTTGTCCTTGTCGAATAACCCTGCCTTGTCCAGATAGGGTTGAACATCGATGATCATCCCCTTCTTATAGTGACCGTATGCCTGCACATCCCAGAAGTAAACATCGTACGGTTTGTTAGCCGAATAGGCCAATGGAATCTTCTGCCAGTACTGATCATAGGGAAGGAGTTGGAAGTTAGCTCTATAACTATCCTTGTGAGCGTCATTGAACATCTGCGCACGTTGCTTGAAGTTCTTATCCGTCGTCGGCGATACCTGCCACATCAACGCAGAGAACTCTTCCAAAGCTGACTTGGTAGGAGCAGAAGAGGAGTTATTATTTGAGACACTACTGCCACAAGCTCCTATCGCGCCTACCGCGGCAGCAGCCCCTAACATTTTGATAAAATTCCTGCGGCTCAGGGTTCTACTTGGCATAGATGTTTTCCTCCTGTGTTGTATTTTGGGGTTATAGACTACAGAGATGCATGAACTCTAAAGTCATCTAAATCACCTTCCTCCCCAACAAGCTCCCACTCTAGCCCTTGAGTCCTGTCATAACTATGCCCCGCACGAAGTAACGCTGGGCAAGCAGGAACAATGCTATAGGCGGGATTATCGCCAGAGTCGTGGCAGCCATTAACAGATGCATCTGAGGACCTATCCTAGGGGAACCCTGAAACTGGGAAAGCGCCACGGCTATTGTCCACTTCGACTCGTCAGTGAGGTAGATGAGCGGACCGAAGAAATCGTTGTAGGTCCAAATAAATGTGAAGAGCGCCACCGTCGCTAGGGCTGGTGTCGTGAGCGGGAGCATGATACTCCACCAGATGCGGTAGTAGCTAGCACCATCCATCTTGGCGGCGTCCTCCAGTTCCCTTGGGATAGTCCGATAGAACTGACGTAGGAGGAAGATAAAATAAGCATTGCCGAAGAACGCAGGTACAATGAGGGGTTTGAAGGTGTTGATCCACCCCAGCTTGTTGAAACCTAGGTAAGTGGGGACCAGCGTTACGGTAGATGGTAGCATCATGGTTGCCAATAATCCTAGGAAGATCAGATCCCTACCTGGTGCCCTTAGACGTGCAAAACCGTAAGCACTAAAGGAGCAGGATAAGATCGTGCCAGCCATTACAGAGAAGACGATGATAAAAGTATTGCGAGCATAGGCAAGGAAGGGGACCAAGTCCAGCACCTCGCGAAAATTCTGGAATTGCGGGGGGCTTGGTATCCATACTGGGGGGAATATGTAGGTCTGGTTGGCGGGCTTGAGTGCCGTGGACAACATCCAGAAGAATGGTATCAGGATGACCACTGCCCCTAGTGCCAGCACCAATATGGATACAGTAGTCAGCACCACCTCGCGGTGAGTTACCCAAGCCCAGCGCATTTCCCGGTAGCGCGCACTCAAATTCATCCCTTCTCCTCCTCTGTTTCGTAGAACACCCATAAGGTAGAGGACCTCAAAACCAGTAGTGTTAGTAGCAACACTATCACGAACATTACCCAAGCTATAGCGGAGGCATAGCCCATCTTGAGATACTGGAAGGCATTATTGTATAGGTAAATGGACAGCAACAGTGTGGCATTGTTTGGCCCTCCACCAGTCAGCACGTAGGCTTCCGCGAAAACTTGCAACGATCCTATCACCCCAAGAACCAGGTTGAAGAACGTTACATGGGATATTAGGGGGAGCGTCACGTGGCGGAACTTACCCCAGGCACCTGCACCGTCGATCTCGGCTGCCTCGTACAGCTCTACAGGGATACCCTGCAGACCAGCTAGGTAGATCAGCATAGTGCCTCCTACCCCCCAGAGGCTGGTGATTATGAGTGCTGGTAGTGCCCACCTCTCGCTCGTCAGCCATTCTGGTCCTTGTATCCCTAGCTTGCCAAGGATCAAATTGATAATGCCGTAATCTGCGTTGAACATCCAGCGCCACAACATTGCCACCGCTACGCCTGAGATGACGGTTGGAAGGTAGTATACCGTGCGGAAAAGGTAGACCCCTCGAAACCGCCTGTTGAGCAGCACGGCCAGCAGCAATGCCAGCGCCAGGTTAGCTGGCACGCTGACTGCCGAGTATATCGACGTGACCTTCAGCGCCTGCCAGAACAGATCGTCGTGTATTAGATCCTGGTAGTTTCTTAAACCTATCCAGCTGGGCGAGGAGACCACGTCGTACTGCGTGAAGCTCAGCAATAGAGAAGCTACCATGGGGCCTAATGAGAAGAGCAACAATCCGAGTACTGCTGGTGCCATGAAGATGTAGCAATGGAGCACCTCTCGCTGCCAGAGCCCAAGGCGCCGCGGACGCACAGCCAGCGTCCGCGAGGACGCCCATACACCTATTCTAACGCTCCTCCCCACTCATTGACCTCCTAGCTACTTTCATGTGGTGTACCGACTGCCTGGTTACGAGCCTCGTCCCATCTCACAACGCCCTCGTCACTGTGATATCCCAGTCGTGTCGAGAGTTCGGATGCACCCTCGAGCACGAGGCGCAACAGATCACGGCAACGATCCGCCGTGAAGTTGACTCGAGGCACGGAGATGCTCATAGCTGCTACCATCTGACAATCAGCATCGTAAACGGGCGCAGCCACGCAGCACAGCCCCACAGTAGACTCCTCGTAGTCCAGCGCATAGCCCCTTGCCTTGGTCTCGGCCAACTCTCGATAGAAAACCTTTGGGTCAGTTATAGTATTGGGAGTGAGCTTGGGCAGTGTTTCACTCGGCGGATAGCGCTTCTTAAGCTCGTCAGCACTCAAGCCAGACAACAACATTTTTCCTACAGCTGTACCATGGGCTGGAAATCGCTTGCCGACTGCTGAGACCATCCTGATCAGATTGTTCCCCTCCTCCTTGGCCACGTAGATGACGTCCCTGCCATCTAGTGTAGCCAGGTGCGTGGTCTCCCCACATAATCTAGATATACGGCGAATTATCTCCTGTCCTTCTCTTATAAGGTCCACGCTGCGCATGTAGGCACTGCCAAGCTCGAAAGTCCTTGGCCCCAGGCGATAGGTGCCTGCTTGGAACCCCGGGGAGAGATACCCCCTGCTCATCAGGGTCCTGAGCAGCGCGTGCGTGCTGCTCTTCGGCATCGATAGGGCGTTGCAGATCTGTGTGAGCGTTAGCCCATCCTCGTGCTCAGCGAGCAGCTCCAGGATGTCCAATGCTCGTGCAGCTGATTTCACTTGTCCAACGAATCGATCTGTTTTCACTATTATGAACCTTGTTCTTGACAATGAACTCAGTAGCCTTATAATAGCATTCATCAACACAGCTGTCAACGCTCTTGGGAGGGATTGTAGTGAGCAACATCCATCCTTTCGACCTACAGGCACGAGCGCGATTGGGTGCCCGCGCTCTCATAGATCTGACGGATCCATCTATGGATGGGCTCATGTACTTTCTAGCATCATGGCGATCCCGCCCTCCACGCGCCGACCACTGTCTGTGGGATTGCGGTGATGGCACAGGCAGACATGTGGATGCCCTGACACTAGCTCATATTATGGCCGGAGGGGAGACCGAGGAAGCTGAGCATCTTCTAGAAGAATGGATGTTCCGACTAATTGGACCGAATAACTTATCTTGGTTACCGCTAGAACCCTGGGCTGAGCCTTGGGGCAAGGGGCTACTGGCCATCGATTGGCAGGAGGGGCAGCGAGCAGCCGAAGTTAGCTGGGCGCAGAGGGGCACCCTGATGGGACTGACGACCAGGTTTTTAGCTACGGGCGACGAGCGCTATCTAGAGGCAGCGCGCCGCTTGGTGGATGGGCTTCTTGCGATAGCCATACACACGCCCCACGGGCTGTTCTTCCCAGAAGGATATTACAGGGAGGGTGGATGGCAATTCCGCGAGGTTGGTCTATGCCCAGGCATCGAGGAGTACAACGCTGCTGCGATAGTACCGGCTATCAGACTGTACGAGGCGACGGGATACGAGCCCGCATTGGAGCTAGCTCACGGGCTTGCCAAGTTGGCTCTGTATCACACCAGCGGGTATCTCCCTGATGGTCAGTGGCGATTTCCAGCAGGAGAGCTAGAAGGTCATTTCCACACACGATCTAACTTCATCCTAGGCGTGCTCAAGTTGGGTCTGGTGCTCGGACATCGCGAGTACGTTGCGTGGGCTAGACAAAGCTATGAACATGCTAAGAGTTGGGGGACCGAGTTTGGGTGGTTTCCTGAGGGGTTGGGACATTGTCATGGTGAGATCTGCTGCATCACCGACATGATCGAGATAGCGCTGTTGCTTGGCCAGCACGTGGATCGCCGCTACTATGCTGATGCTGAGCGTTTCGGCCGCAACCATCTGTTGGAGAGCCAGCTACTATCCCTAGAGAGATTCAGGGCAGCGGTCGAGGCACTACCTCCCAGTGACGAAGCACCTCCGTTGGAAGGGCGCTACTCTCGCTTCGAGGGTGTTGTCGAGAGCCAGGTGGGTGGCTTCGCCTCCAGACCAACACTCAACGACGCGTTCTACCCCGAGGCCGCGGCACTTATGCAGTGCTGCAACGCTGCAGGCGTACGTGGCCTCTACGACCTCTGGAAGCATTCGATAGAGAAAACCACAGCAGGGTCGCAGGTGAATCTGCGCTTCAGCGTGGAGACCCCAGCTCTACGTGTCTTGAGCCATGAACCTTCACAAGGTCGCTTAGATATTCTTAGCTACCAACATCAGGATGTGGAGGTGCGGTTGCCAGAGGGCGTTTCGGAGGCATTGGCTGCATTCGAGGATGGTAGATTAGCTGAATTGAGATCTCACGACGGTTATGTACGGTTTTCTCTAATGGAGATGCAGCAAGCAAAACTGTACTATCCACTGCCTCAAAAGGTGGTATGCTACGAGGTTGGTAGTGATGCTAGACGGGCATGGTGCGTCTGCTACTGGCATGGAGAGGCAGTAATGCGGGTTGAGCCAAAGGGCGTCTTCTACCCACTTTATAATCGGCCTTCGGAGCTGACAGCGGCAGAACCTTCGCCAGCTTGGAAAGACCCCATCGAATCGCTATAGGTGATGTTGGCCTGATGGACTTGCTGCTTGTCCAATAGCTCATGTAAACATCTAGCCCTTTATGCCTGTGAACACTATCCCACGGATGAACAGACGCTGGGCAACAAAGAATACCAGCAGCACTGGGATCGTGGCAATGAACGAGGCTGCCATCAGGAGATGCATCTGCGGCCCCACCCTGGCACTGCCCTGGAAGTTGGCAACTCCCAAGGCTACAGTGTACATGTCCTCGGAGTTGATATAAATCAAGGGGGTAAAGAAGTCATTCCAGGAACCAATGAAAGCGAATATAGCTACAGTGATCAGTGCGGGCTTGGAGAGAGGCAGCATGACCCTCAGGAATATCTGTAGGCTGTTGGCGCCATCGATACGCGCAGCATCCTCCAGTTCCAAAGGTATAGTCATAAAGAACTGACGCATGAGGAAAATGAAGAAGGCATTGCCGAAGAACGCGGGCACGATCAGGGGTTTGAAGGTGTTGATCCACCCCAGCTTCTGAAACACGATGAACGTTGGAACTATCGTCACAGCGCCTGGCAGCATCAAAGTAGACAGAAGTACCATGAATATTAGATGCCGCCCTGGCGAGCGTAGGCGCGCGAAGCTATAGGCCGCCATCGAGGATGACAGAACGCTGCCTACAACCGTGAGCCCAGATACAATGGTGCTGTTGAGCAGATAGCGTCCGAAGGGTACTGCAATGAATACCTCAGCGTAGTTTCCCCATTGTGGTGGAGAGGGAATCCACCTGGGAGGCAAGAGATAGACGTCCATTGGCCTCTTTAATGATGTAGAGACCATCCATGCTAGAGGGATCATTATCACGCAGGCTCCCAGTAGAATGATCAAGAGAGAGAGGCCCGTTTCAATGCGCCTACGCCAAACACGTGTGGACAATCTTTCCTTCGCAGACAACATGACCTGTAGCTGCGATACCCTGGCCATCACCTACCCCTCCTCTCGCCCTCATAGTACACCCACATCGGAGTGGTTCTAAACACCGCGATAGTGAGCAGCAGGACCAGCATGAACAACGTCCAGGCCAGTGCCGAGGCGTATCCCATCTTGAAGTAGTTGAATGCATTGCGGTAGAGGTAAAGCATGTAGAAGAGCGTAGCATTCTCGGGCCCGCCTCCAGTTAGCACATAAGCCTCAGTGAAGTACTGGAATGAGCCTATTAACCCTATGACGAGATTGTATAAGATAACAGGCGAGAGCATCGGTAGGGTAATGTACCAGAACTTAGCAAATCTTCCACCCCCATCTATTTCTACCGCCTCGTACAGCTCTGTTGGTATACTCTGCAGTCCCGAGAGATAGATCAACATGCTCCCTCCAATGCCCCACAAACCCATGATGATCAGTGAGGGAAGTGCCCAGGTGGTACTCCCCAACCAATCTGGACCCTGGATACCTAGATACCCAAGCAGCACATTGAGCAGTCCGAACTCGGGATTAAACAGCCAACGCCATAGGATCGCCACTGCCACTCCCGAGATAACCGACGGCAGGAGGTACACCGTGCGCCAAAGAGCTATAGCTGGTACCCTCTGGTTCATCAAGACCGCCACGGCAAGAGCGAGAATGAGCCCAAGCGGAAGTCCAACCCCTGCATAGATAGTGGTAACCTTCAGCGACTGCCAGAAGAATGGATCGTGGAGCATCTGTAGATAGTTGTCTAATCCCACCCATTTGGGAGACGAGAGCAGGTCATAGTCGGTGAAGCTGAGAACGAACGAGGCGAGCATCGGGAACAGAGTAAACAGCAGGAATCCAAGCACCGCCGGCGCCATGAACATATATCCTTCCAACGCCTCACGACGCCTCAGCGACATTCTAATACTGACAAGTTGGATACCAGCTCTCCTGCTCCCAACCATCTTTGTTTCCCATAGCCTTAGGCCGACTGCAGGAGCTTGTTACCTTCAGTCTCCACGATCTGGGCGAACTCCTGCGGCGTCATCTTGTTCCTGATGAACT
Organism: Thermobaculum sp. T2p; assembly: GCF_059335935.1. Taxonomy (NCBI): domain Bacteria; kingdom Bacillati; phylum Chloroflexota; class Chloroflexia; order Thermobaculales (SeqCode); family Thermobaculaceae (SeqCode); genus Thermobaculum (SeqCode); species Thermobaculum sp. T2p. Next base: position 16,429 of record NZ_JANZYQ010000002.1, on the reverse strand, counting down.
TATCCCAATTAGGGTTCCATACCTTGTCCATCATCTCCTGTTGGTTAGGGTTCTGGATGTCTGCGGGCCTGGCGTGCTCTAGGGACTTAACCCACACCTCGCCGTTTGGGGGCATGCCTGGTTGACGAAGGAATGTAGGGGAGAAGGCAACGTCCAACCTGGCAGGCACCTGGATCAGCTGCTTAGCTATCAGCTCCTGCGCCTCCTTGCTGGCAGCGAACCAACGGACATATTCCCAACACAGATCGGGGTTCTTCGTCTTGGCATTGATCTGCATGGGAGTTCCTGGCCAGAATGCCCCGATGAAACCCTTCGGCCCCTTGGGGATCATCTGCACATCCCAGTGGAAGGCCTTGATCTGCTTACGCGATTGTATCCCCCAGCCGCCATCGAGTAACATGGCTACCTTGCCGCTTTCAAAGGAGCCTGCCTCCCCCAGAGCGCTGGCCTGCTCTGGAGTGGGAGCTACCTTGTGCTTGTACATTAGATCTTGGATAAACTGCAATACCTTGATGACTGGTGGGTTATTCAGTGTGAGCCTGCTATAGAACGGGCGCTTGTCGACTATATCCCCACCCTCCATCCACACCAGGTTGGCCCATCCCCAATAAGCTGCCAGGATGCCAAGGGATGTGCCAAACTGCACTACTTTGTCCCCTTTGCGGACCGTGAGCTCCTTGGCAGCATCAACAAAATCGTCCCAAGTCCAGTCGGCACTGGGGTACTTGATGCCCGCCTTGTCGAACAGATCTTTGTTATAGTATAGTAGATGCGTATCCGCACCAGAGTACATACCATAGATGCGACCAGTCCCAAAGCGATAAATGTCCCAACCAGCTTGTATGAATTTAGAGCCGTCAAGGAGTATAGGATCGGTCTCCACACGGGACGTTAGATCCAGGAGTCGCCCCTCCTTAAAAAGCCTATATGTGATATCTGTTGTGGTAATGATGTCCGGACCTGTACCTGTAGCTAGCAAGATCTTGAGCTTCGTGGTGTACTGATCACCTGGTGGCAGCGTAAGCTTGATGTTTGTGCCCGGATGAGATTTCATGAACGCCGCCGCCATGTCCTTGAAGTACTGTATGCTGGCAGGTCCCCAGTTATAGTAGGAGAACTCGACCTGTCCAGTTACTTTACCCTGACCAATGGTCGTGGTAGGCACCACATTACTAGCACTAGTAGGCACAGCGGTTGGGAATACACTGATAGGCGTCGCAGGCACTGTAGGGGCTGGCGCCGTGCTGGGGGCAACCGTAGGAGTGACGCCTGTGGTGCCAGCGCCCCCACAGGCGTACAGCGGGGTAGTTACAGCAACCACACCTACCATCCTTAGGAAACGCCTTCGACTCATGCGGCCTCTACCCATGGCACCCCACTCCTTTGTTCATATATGCGAACATAGTTCTATTAATAGAACCTGGTGATCTTATGTTAATACGCGACCTACAACCTGTCAACTAGTGGCCGGAAATCAGAGGGGTCTAACAAGCCCTTCATACCTATCAAACACTATTGGTGGACGTGCTTGCTGCCTGGCAGCGATCTCCAATGCTTCCTCTCCAAGATCTTTCCCTACCCACAACACGAACTCGAAGGTGTGTGGGCCCTGGTCTGTGTGTTCATCCCGACCTCCATATACTTCAGGGTCCTGTCCCATCCAAGCCATCCTCGGGCTGCGCAGCAGTGTCCACTGCCATCTACTATCGTCCAGGCTTAGGCTGTAGGCATCTTGAGTAACTATTGCCAACTGTCTCCCATTAAGGTCCACCATAGACCATCCCTGCACTGGCCATTCGACAGCACTACAGGTGCGTTCCACCCAGCCTCCAGCTTGACCGTCCCTCCAACGCTGCACATTGGAAGCTAGCCATAACGGCATCTGCAGCATTCTGTATCGTTCGGCAAACAATACTTCAAGCTTGATATGGAGTTTAGGGTCACCACGATGTAGACTGAGTGTCCAACGCACGCGCGACTCCCCTAGCCTTCCCTCTGCTCGTAGCCGGGCACGCAGCGGACCCTGCTCCTCCACCACCCATGTTCGAACCATAAACTCCGACTCCACAGGCTCGTCAAACCTGTCTGTGTGGAAGGTCCATGTGTCCGTATGGTCGGTACGCAGGTGTAGCCCTATGCCCTCTAGGAGCAACTTGTCCTCACTCCATAGAGCTTCGACTCCCCTCTCTCCCACCTCTACACGTAAGTGAGTGTTCTCCAGAACCGTATCTGAGACGTGTAGGTCAGTGGTAACGTTTCTAGTAGGATTAGGATCTTGGCGCACCAGTAACTGCAACGCTGACATCGCTCCTACCTCTGCTGGGAACAGAATGCGAGTCGTTCCTGGAGCATCTGGCTGCACCACCTGGTGGTCCACGGAGTTGCCGTCGAGATCGCTCACCCAACGATCATCCCAGCTTCTGAAGTCCAACCACGGTTCAGCCTCAATATATCCTCGCCAAGGTGCAGGGTCAGGATTCATTACTACCAACTGGTGCTCATTGACCGCTGGCAGATGCCGATGAGCCCAGCGCCTAGTAGCCTCAACCATCACCTCCTCCCCTGAGATCTGGGCCCTACCCTGTATAGCCCGCACTGAATCCCAGCTCCGGGGAGCAGCCGTTCCAGCTAACACATCGTGAAACTCCGTTAGTAGTAGGTCCTCCCACGCCTGGTTTAGTCTCTCATGGAGCGCAACCGCTTGCTGTGGTTCATCCACGAAGGCCCGCACCGCGTCCTCGGCCTGGACTAACAGATGTTCTGCCCGCCGTTGCCTCTGCTTGATATCGTGCATCACGCTGTAGCAGCCGGGGAATGTATGTTGTAACTCCTCTGTTACTATTGGCAACCGATCGCGCTGGTCATATATTGCCTCGAAGAATGCCTGAGGCGTGCTGAAACGTAGCTCGATGCCTTCCCAGGCATGGTAGTGGTCTAGTATATACTCGATCTGGGCTTTGGTAGGTCCACCACCATGGTTGCCCACTCCAAAGAAACACATCGTGTGACCTAGTTCGCCTGAAGCCTCCACTGCCATCATGATCCGCTCATACAGATCCTCATAATAATAGGTGTACGAGGGTACAATCCTAAATCCCAGCACCTCACCCCCCTTGGGACCTCGCCATCTAAATGTTTGTGCAGGCAGAGGCAGCTGTTCTGGGCTGGGGCGATGAAACACGAAGCCTATGTAACCTTCCTCAGCCAAGATGTCAGGCAGAGTCAGGGGGTGACCAAACGAGTCCACTTGGTATGCAACTTGCGGCACAACTCCAAACTTTTCTCGGAAGTACGCGCGGCCGTGTCTGAGCTGGCGTCTCCAGCCGAATTCTGTAGGTAGGTTCGAGTCCGGCTGCACGAACTGGCCACCAGTCACATGCCACTGCCCGATGCTCACGAGTCGCCTTATTCGCTCAAATAGCTGAGGGTCTAGCTTCTCCACCCAACGGTATATCCAGGCCTCACCACGCGTGAAGATGAACTCTGGGTACTCATCACACCGGTCTGCGGCAGAGCGACAGGTGGCTAGTGCCTCATCCACCCCAACCTGCCAAGGCCAAAGCCACACTGGATCTATGTGTGCATTACCGATCATGTGCACGACAGTCATCTCCTCTCCCTCCTAGTTTTTGACTTGAGTCTTGCTTAGGGTATTGACAACGTTAGCATAACGTTCTAAGATAGTCAACAACTTGACCGATAAAGAGCCAACAGGTTGTCGGGAGATACCCAAGTGGTCGTGACACAAAGGAGGTGGTCCGCACGGCGAGCTTCATCAAGAAATTCGACAGAGTGGACTATAGACACAATGCACCATGGAGGTAAGACAATGCAGGATCATCACATCAGCCGCAGACGGTTCGTGCAGATAGTGAGTATAACCACGCTCCTGACGGCATTGGAGGCTTGTGGTAGAGGTGGCACTGGAACCACCCCCACAACCACGGGAGTCTCCCCTTCTCCTTCCCCCACGGGCGCTATGAGGCCTCCGTCGCCCTCTCCCACAGCGGCGAGCTCACCCTCACCGTCCCCTACAGCTATCAGTTCTCCCTCCCCATCGCCTACAGCTGTCGTGGCCACGCCTACCACAGCACTGGGAGAGGGAACACAGGGTTCAATAGGACTACCTAAGCAGATAGCTGGGGGTAAAACCGTATCCATTCGGGTGGAGAACACGCCGCGTCCGGAGGACCGTGCAGCCTTCCAGCTTTGGAAAGATAAAATAGGCAGGTTCAACAAGCTGTACCCAAATGTCAAGATAGTCAGTGATACCTATGCCTGGGACCCATCGACCTTCCCCGCTAGGATACAAGGAGGCACAGCCGGTGATCTCTGGTTGGTACCTTTTACTGAAGTCCAGAAGCTGATTAGCCAAAAGGTTGTAGCCGATATCACCGATCTGATGCAGAGCTGGCAGTACTTTAAGGATTGGAACCCTGGGATGCTCAAGATCGTGACCGGCCTGGATGGTCGCATATATGGGATACCAGCCGGAGGCTACGTTATGGGACTGGTTTATAACCGGGCACTCTATAAGCAGGCCGGACTCGACCCTGAAAAGCCTCCCAGGACCTGGGACGAGCTAGCAACCTATGCCCAGAAGCTAACAAATAGGAGCAAGAACCAAGCTGGCTTTGCAGTGCTGACCACCGGCAACCAGGGGGGGTGGCAGTTGTTGAACTTTGTTTGGCAGGCTGGTGGGGACTTCGAGAGGCAGGTCAATGGTAAGTGGCAAGCAGTGTTTGACTCCCCTCAGGCTGCCCGTGCACTGCAGTTTTACCATGACTTGCGATGGAGATACGACGTGCTGCCGCGCAACACGCTGCTGAAGGCGGACGATATTTTCCCTATGCTGGCTTCAGAGCAGCTGGCGATGGCGATCTTCTCCCCTGGCTGGATCGACATAGTTGTGAGCCAGCACGGAGGCAAGCTGGAAGACTTTGGCATGGCGCCCCTACCTGCTGGTCCTGCGGGTCGTGCGGAGCAAACAGGTGGTGCGGTTCGTTTCATCAACGCTAAGAGTAGCCCTGAGGCAAGAGAGGCGGCCTTCTGGTTCGCTATATGGGAGGAGTTTGATCTCAATGAGGTGCTGTTTAACACCCAGGCAGCGGCGATGGCAGGTAAGCTCGTGGGACTGCCCGATATACCGCTAATGCGCGGGGAGTACCAGCGCAAGCTCCAACAGATCATTAGTCGGTACACGAACGTGCCCACACAGAACTATAGGCTATACATTCAGGAAGCCGGCAGGTACGCTCGACCCGAGCCGCCAATAGAAGCTCAGGCGCTGTACGCTCTGCTGGACCCTGTAGTGCAGGCAGTACTAACGGATAGGAATGCCGCCCCTGCAACGCTGCTTAGTCGCGCTGCTCGGGAGTTCCAGACCAGATTCCTGGACAAGGCTTCGTAGAGGGGAGCTGACATGCGCACTGCAAGGGCCGACTCGAGATCGATAGTGCGAGGGATGGCGTGGGTGCACTTCAGGAGGAAGCTGCTAGAGCAGATGATAGCCTACGCTTTCCTATTCCCGGCGCTGCTAGTGTTCGCGCTTTTCAGTTGGTACCCGATAGCAAAAGGCTTCACAGTAGCTTTGCAGCAAGTTACGCTTGGTGGGGATGCGAGGTGGGTAGGATTGGAGAACTTCAGGTACGTGTTAAGCGATCCTCTCCTGCCGATCGCCTGGCGGAATACCTTGTACTTTGCTGGATTGGGATTGGTGATAGGATTCTTTGTGCCCGTGGTACTGGCTATACTTGTCAACGAGGTGCGCCGTGGTCAGGCGCTGTTCAGGGTGGGGTTCTACCTACCATCGATCATGCCATTAGTAGTAGTCGTGCTACTATGGAAGTGGATCTACGACCCAGGCAACGGGTTGCTCAATGGCCTGCTCCAACAGCTTGGGCTACCACAACTGGGCTGGTATCAGGATCCCAAGCTGGCAATGCCAAGCTTGGTTATTATGTCCACTTGGACCTATGCGGGCGCGACCACTCTGATCTACCTGGCGGCCCTGCAAGGTATCCCAGCTTACTTATACGAGGCTGCCGAGATCGATGGGGCTACGGTGCTGCAGCGAATGCGGTATATCACGCTGCCCCAGCTGCGCGGCGTGATGCTGATCATGCTGATCCTACAGATAATTGGCACTATGCAGGTGTTCACGGAGCCTTTCGTCATGACTGGAGGAGGACCAAACAACGCTACGCTCACTGTGATGTTGCTGATCTATCAGTATGCCTTCGCATACTCCAATTTCGGAGCGGCTACGGCCCTGGGGCTGATGTTGTTTGTTGTGCTTGTGGCTTTCTCGATCGTGTACTTCGCGCTGACACGCAAGTTGCAGCAGCCATAAAATCAGGGGGATAAGTCATGGCCATACCCATAGGAAAGCCCGCACCATTGGTGGAAGAGGTAAGCACCAGAGCGGAAGCACAGGAACGCTCACTAATCTCGCAGATGGATCTACGCACTTGGCGCTACAGGCTGTTGTATGCTATGATCCTGCTGGTGCTCTCCATAGCACTTGTGACAGCCATCTTTCCCTTGTACTGGATGTTCACGAACGCCTTCAAGCCCACAGCAGAGATCTACAGGTTTCCGCCCAGTCTGCTGCCCAGATCTTGGGATCCAGCTAACTTTCGACTGATTTGGCAGGTGTTCCCTTTCCCCAAATACTTCAAAAACACCTTGATTATCGCCCTCGGCACACTGTTGCTCCAAATCTCCGTGAGCAGCATGGCAGGATACGCGCTCTCCAAGCTGCGGCCCGCCTTCGGCCGCGTGGTACTGTTGGCCTTCCTAAGTACGCTTATGGTACCTAGTGTGGCGTATCTCATCCCGCAGTTCCTGAACATAAGGTCTCTGCCTATCCTGCACATAAGCCTCTTCAATTCCTATTGGGCTATTTGGCTACCTGCTGCGGCTAGCGCATTCAACATCTTCTTGTTTAAGGGTTTTTTCGACGACATACCGGATGAGCTGGTAGAGGCAGCGCGTGTTGATGGCGCTTCCGCTCTGCAGATATTCCTGCGGATAGTCCTGCCCCTCTCCAGGCCGGTACTTGCAGTTGTGGCCATCTTCACCTTCACAGGTTCTTGGAACGACTTTCTGTGGCCTTTGCTCGTTATCCAGGATCCCAACAAGCAGCCGATTTCAGTAGCACTCTACTACTTGAACACCTCCAATGTGCAATGGAACGCGATGATGGCGGGCCTACTCATCACCGCCTTACCTCCAATCATGGCTGCGCTGATTTTCCAAAGACAGCTGGTAAGAGGCATAGCATTCACTGGATTGAAGGGTTGAAGGAGAGACAAGTGCCACACCTCAATGATAATCCCATTTCAAGCCCGGATGATGATATAAGATACACCATACCCCCAGACGTTGAAATTAATATGATAACTTATATAATTAAAAATTTATTACATGTGTTAACGTATTATATTGATCAAGGGGTGTGTCATGGCTAGAAGGGCGGCTTACGGATTGAAGCTTACGCGCAGAAGGTTCCTTGAGCTGGGAGCTGGTTGCCTAGGCGTGCTCGGCCTCGGCAGGCTAAGAGGTATAAGGCCGTGTGCCCATCAGACTATAGCATATGCCGAAGAGGACTCCATTAGCCTAACTATAGACACAGGACATCTAGGCAACGTTTTCCTGGAGGGTGAGGAGGTCTTGCTGAGAGCCATCATGAGGGTTCAGGAGGGGCTAGAAGGCAACTACACTCTTCGGTACGACGTACGGGACGCTCGCAACCGGAGCGTGCTACGAGGAACCGAGGAGGTCACTCTGTCAAAGGGGGTGGATATAAGCCAAGTCCTGCGTATGGGCAACACGAGGCACGGATACTACTCGGCAACTTTTGAGCTATTGTCTGACACTGAGGTAGTGGTCTCGGCCGCCACCTCCCTGGCAGTCGTTCCACCACCTCTATCAGGGATACAGCCCTCATCTCCTTGGGGGATCGGGGGAGGAGGCGCGTTCATTGGCATCCGCTTTGATGAACTGGAGGCACGCCAGAGGTTGCAGCTCGTGCACCAGGCAGGCATAGCCTTTACACGCGAGGAGATATTCTGGGACAGTGTTGAGCCCAGCCAGGGCGAGTTCCACTGGGAGGTATTCGATCCGGCAGTGATGAGCGCCCGCCAACAGGGCGTACTCATGCTTGGTTTGCTGGACTACTTTGCTTCCTGGTCTGTGCCTTATGGTTACGGTGGACAAGAGGGTAATGTGGATTTCGATACGGCAGTGGCCAATTATGCTAACTATGTGTACCAGGTGGTAAGTCGCTACAAGCCTGGAGGTTTGCTCGCGCAACAGGCGGACTGGACCGATGGCTATGGCATACAGTACTGGGAAGTCTGGAACGAGCCCCCAACTTTCTGGTTTGGCACCGCTGAGCAGTTTGGGCTGCTTGTAAGGGCAGCTGCCGATGCTATCCGCAGAGCAGACCCAAGTGCGACAGTTGTTGTTTCCAGCGGCGGCCCAAGCTTCGATGCAACTGCAATTGCTGTGGCTGGCATTGACTCTTACGATGCGCTGGCAATCCACCTATATCCTGGTCCCACGGGGCCCGAGACCGGCGGTTTCGTGCAGAGCGTCCGAGATACGCGCAAATTCCTAGATGAGCACGGAGGAAAGAGCGTAGCTATCTGGATCACTGAGATGGGATGGGACACCTACGGTGGAGTCTCTGAGTGGGAGCAAGCCAGTTACATAGTCCGGACCAACACACAAACGGTCGCCGCAGGCTCGTCACGCAATCTGGTGTTCACATTCAACTATGGCTCGGAGCCTCCTGGCTGGGGTATAGTGCATCCCAACCTAACCCCAAAACCAGCTTACGCAGCCTACGCCACTCTTACCCACCTGCTAGGAAGTGCACAGCAATACGGAGAAGTGCCCATGGGCTCCGCGATCCGCGCCTACGTGTTCGAGATAGAAGATGGATCAGTTGCAGTGCTTTGGAGCGTTGCCGAGGCTGGCGAGATCGCGCTTGGGGCTCCAAACTCATTGACCGCGTACGACATGATGCATGCGCCAGTAGGAGAGCACAGTAACAATAAGCTCGTTGTCCCGCTAGAGGGTGGGCCTACCTTTGTCACTGGCGAGGGTGTATTAGGAGCTCAAATGCGGAGTATATTGGCTCAGGGCGTCGTCAGTGGCATCACCCCACTGGGGCTGGAGATAGCAGGACTAGACGATCTGCCGACCAACCTTCCTACTCTGCGGGTAACTGTGACCAACAGAATCAATCTAGTTCAGGAGGGCATCGTGCAACTGTCACTGCCTGAAGGTTGGCAGGTGGAGAATGCGTCGCTTCCGTTCGGGCCCCTTGATCCAGGCCAGAGCATCACTCTTATCTATCGCCTGCAGAAGGTGGTGACAAATAGTGCTAATGCCTACCCGGTTACCGCCAAAGCCACTACCAGTGATGGGAGGGAGGTGTCGACCACCAGGCGACTCTTCGCGACGGCAGCAGTGCGCGGTAAACCCGTGATCAATGGTGCTCTCTCCGACTGGGGCCCAGCCCTCCCTGTCATGTTGGACTCTCCAGACCAGGTTGTCGGCTTGCCGAATTGGTCTCCCGAGGACCTATCTGCTGAAGTTCGGGTGATGTGGGATGATGAGCACCTCTTCTTCGCTGCCCGCGTGACGGATGACGTGTTCAGTCAACACAACACTGACGGCAATATCTGGATGGGTGACAGTATCCAGCTGTTCTTTGATCCCCTTGATGACGGAGGCACTAGTCCTCAGCCCGACGATCAGGAGTGGGGCATCGCGCTCACCTCTGATGGTCCCCAAGTGTACCGCTGGAGAGGTGATCAGGCCCCAGGACTAGTGGAGACAGCAGAGTTAGTCGCTAAACGTGGTGCGAGAGGGAACATAATCTATGAACTGGCCATACCCCTATCGGAGCTAGCGCCGCTGGAACCTCGAAACGGAACACGAATGGGCTTCACATTCCTAGTCAATGAGGACGACGGCAGCGGTCGTGAGGGCTGGATGGCGCTCACCCCTGGCGTGGGCAATGCCTGGAACCCATCGCTCTTTGCTACATGGTGGTTCGTAGATGCTATTAGCAAGGCTGCGATGCGCATCGAACGTCGCGCTGGACGCCAGCAGGAAGAATCGATCGTTTTCGAGCTACCTCAGCGTTCGGCGAGGCTTGTAGTGCATAACCATGGTATGAGGGCGATCGAGTTGGGCGTCAACGGTAGCAGACTCATGCTAGTTGCTGGGACTAGCGAGCACAGCAGCCACCACATAGCGCTGTGGGATGACACTGCCTTAGACCTTAGCCCGTATGTGCTGCAGGGTCGCAACACCCTGATAGCCAAGCCCCTAGGCAGACCAGAAGGCTGGGCAGTGCTGGAGGTGTACTAATGGAAGGTGGGCACGTGATTAGAAGATCTGTGGCCAGATGGAGGCTGACGCGAAGGCAATTCCTGAGGCTGATTGCTGGAGTGTTGGCCGTACTAGGCATGAGTGTTGGGATTAGCAGCGCACGTAGATCCAAAGAAGTGATTGTAGATACGCGTTCAATGCTCGGAAGGTTCAATCGAGCACTGCTGAGCATCACAGGTTACGCCCAGCTAAAGGTGTCTGCCCAGGCAATAGCTCAGGATACATTTGCTCTACTCAACCCAAATGGCTTCCAACAGCGCATTGAGACTATGATCGATCAAGTGTCGCCCCAGCCCGGGGCGTTCTATCCAGACAGGATGTTCCGCTTCGTAGATAACACTGATGATGCCTACTTCCATGAGGTCATTGACAAAGGAATGGAGCCTGTGTTGCTCTGCGCTTACAATACACCATGGATATCACCCACGGGAGCTACTAACCAACCTCCCACCGATCCACAGGAGTGGGCGAACATAGTTGCCCAGATAGTTGAGCACTATAACGGCAGCGGCAGAGATCCCCAATATAGACTGAGAGTGAGATACATCGAGGTGTGGAATGAGCCTAACCTAGAGCAGTTCTGGATGGGCACGGACGAGGAATACTTCGAGCTCTTCCGGACCACAGCGCGCACCATTCACACACGCTTCCCAGGGGTAATGGTGGGTGGTCCCGTGTACTCGCCTGGGGATCCAGATTACTACGACTATGGTCGTAGATTTATTGACGCAGTAGGGGAGGATATGGACTTCTTTGTGTACCACTCCTATGGAGACTCCGTCGACAAAATAGTCTCAGATGTTCTGCTGTGGCACGACTACATCGCTTCACATACCTCCAAACGCCGGCCCAAACTCATGGTCACTGAGTCGGAGCAGTTCATCTCCGACGACGCAGCTAAGATTCAGTACCTTCTGGATAGGCAGTTCGCGCTGATGGAGCACGCAGACATCTTGCTTGGCTGGCACCAGTTCTGTCTGTACGAGTATGAGGAGGGCTCTTATACCTTTGGGTTGATCCACGGTGACGGTTCGGTGTTCGCCCGCAACTATTGGCCATACTGGATACTACGCGATGCTTCCGGTAGAAGACTGAGGACAACCTCCGCTGACGATCCTGCCAAGTACTTAGCCACCCGCTCAGAGGATGGTCTAGAGGTCAACCTGGTATGCTGGTTGCCAGAGGATGCTCCAGAGGAGGACGTGCACATTACTTTCCTTCTGCCCCGCGACAGGATACGCAGAGTAATGACTATCTCGCGGCTGCGCGGCACGAGAGGAGAGGTGGTGGACGCTCGCACTGTGTCCGGCAGGGTTAGCTGCGCAAGCTATGTCACAAGACTACTTCCTGGCGATGCGCTCTCCATAAAGTTGGAAGACGCTTCCAAGGCGCGTGCTCCCTGGCTGGGGCTCGAGACCTCGGAAGTTGAGCTGCCGCTCCATGGCAGCTTTGAGGCAACAGCTACTCTGCTCAACTCTACCCCCACCCCCATCAGCGGCTCGCTTTCTCTAGAGGGACTGCCATCCGAATGGCAGGTGGAGATGGTAGCTGGAAGCACATTCTTCCAAGGAGTACTCACTGGCGATAGTGTCCGGACAACTTGGCGCATTCACGCGAACTCAGTTACTGATGGGGCCTTAGCGTTCTACGCCCAGGCCAGGCTGCACGAAGGTGAGACCATACACTCCATACCGGTGCGAGTGCAAGTGCTTCGCCCGGTAAAGATCTTGTCAGTACCGGACTACAGCTACTTTGCACCTGGGGAGACACGCAAGTTCACTCTTAGTCTCACTAACAACATTGATGGCAAGGTCAGCGGTACAATTGCGCTCGAGGGGCCGGCTGGATGGACGACCTCAGACCCCCAGGTGCTGGTGCTGGAGCCCAACCAGGTACAGGAGTACGACTTCACGCTGACGGCGCCAATAGATGTAGCACTTGGTACCACCGTGGCCTATGCACGAGCGACAATTAATGCGGATACCTACACTCAACCAATTAGGATCGTGGTCAAGCAGTATGACCCCAAGCGACCCAGCGTGATAGTAGATCTCTCTTCCTACTATAACGGAGACGGCTTCTCGTACGACAGCAATCCAGGAGACGGCGACTTAGACCACTCCGCCTTCTCGCTACCAGCAGACACCTTTCCAGGAGGGCAGCAGGCACGCTACATGGGTGTGCTCTTTCAGATGCCAGACGTGGCTGACGGCTTCGACAATGAGGTAGTACCTGTCGGCCAGCTGATAGAGGTGCCAGAGGGCATCTACAACGCGATCGGGATCTTAGCGAACGCAACCAACGGGGCACATAGCGGCACGTTTACTCTTATCTATGCCAACGGACAGCGGAACACTGTATCGCTATCAGTAAGCGATTGGTGTACAGGTGCTGAGCATGATGAGGAGCCCGTGATCTGGTTCGATCACCGACACAGCTCTTCTGGGGATACCACACCCTCCTGTTACATATACTACCTAGAGATACCAGTGGATTCAAGCAACAGGCTAACCTATCTTGGTCTGCCCAGCGAGCCAAACCTACACATATTCGCGATCTCCGGTGTGAGTACTGAAAGTGGCTAGCTTTCTATATGGTAGAAGAAAGATGGTAGAAGAAAGGAGGTGAACATGAACTACACACCTAGACTCAACAGGCTATTCGCCCCAGACGGCAGGTGCTTCGATGTTGCGATAGATCATGGGCTTTTCAACGAGGTGTCCTTACTCGAAGGTATTATGGATATGCGGACTGCGGTTCACACCATAGTGGAGGCCGGCCCCGATGCCATTCAGCTTTCCGTTGGGCAGGCTAGGCTGCTAGGTGACATCCCGAGCAGAAACAAGCCAGCTCTCGTGCTACGCGTCGACGTCGCTAATGTGTACGGGAAGTCTTTACCTCGCCACCTGTTCAGTCAGTTGATAGAGTCCCCTGTAGAACAGGCTTTACGACTAGATGCAGCCTGCGTGGTGGTCAACATTCTTCAACTACCCGGCCAGCCTGAACTATACCATGAGTGCCTGCGCAACGTAGCCCGGCTGCAGCCCGAGTGCGAGCGTTACGGTATGCCCTTAATGGTGGAGCCGCTAGTAATGCGCCCCAACAATGCCGGTAGCTACATGTGGGACGGGGATCCGGAGAAGATAGTCCCACTGGTAAGACAGGCAGTGGAGCTAGGTGCAAACATTATCAAGGCAGATCCTACTGAGGATCCATCGGATTATAAGCACGTCGTACAAGCCGCCGGCGACGTGCCGGTGCTTGTAAGGGGTGGCGGTAAGGTGCTAGAAGAGGAGATTTTCAGGCGTACCCACACACTGCTGCAACAGGGAGCACGCGGGATAGTCTACGGACGTAACGTCATCCAGCACACCTATCCCAAAGCCATGGTGCGGGCCCTCATGATGATCGTTCACGATGATGCCAGCCCTGAACAAGTAATACTGGCGCTGCGGGAGTTCGAACATGCCACGGCGTAGAATTGGTTTCGGAATCATTGGTGCAGGACTCATGGGTAGGGAGTTTGCTATCGCATGTGCCCGATGGCCAGCACTGCTAGATCTGGATATAGTGCCCGAGCTGGTGGCGGTGTGCGATGTCAATCCAGCTGTTTTGCCCTGGTACACTGATAACTTTTCATCCATTCGATTAGCTACCAAGAATCACTACCAACTACTGGAGAGGACTGATGTTGAGGCGGTGTACTGTGCCGTGCCCCATAACCTGCACGCTGAGCTGTACGTAGATGTGATTGAGGCGGGCAAACATCTCTTGGGTGAGAAGCCCTTTGGTATGGACTTGCCTGCGTACGAGCGCATCATGCGCGCTGTACGAGCTCATCCAGAGGTGCTCGTGCGGGTATCTTCTGAGTTCCCATTCTACCCAGGAGCACAGCGAATCGTGCAAGCTGTCCAAGAAGGGAGGTTGGGAAAGCTTATCGAGGTCCGTGCAGGCTTCCTACACTCCAGCGACCTAGACCCAAACAAGCCAATCAATTGGAAACGAGTCGCGGCAATTAACGGTGCATATGGATGTATGGGTGACCTTGGAATGCACGTAGTACATTTGCCCGCCAGGTTTGGATGGATACCACGGAATGTACGGGCCATTCTATCTAAGATCGTTACGGAGAGACCTGATAAGGATGGTAAGATGGTGCCCTGTGACACCTGGGATAATGCATTACTCATCACGGAGGTAGAAGGAGAGGACGGAACCTTCCCAATGACCCTGGAGACAAAGCGTATTTCCCCTGGAGACACTAATACATGGTACCTGGAAGTATTGGGCACGCGGGGAGCAGTTGGTTTCAGCACAAAGCATCCTAGGACATTGCGAGTGCTGGAGTACCAGCCAGGAGGTGAACAAGCCTGGCGTACTTTGGACTTAGGCTACGAGAGCGTCTATCGGACCATCACCGGAAGCATATTCGAGTTTGGATTGCCGGATGCTATCCTACAAATGTGGGCAGCGTTTGTGGACGAGCTAGCACATGGCGAAGCGATGATCGGGAACTTCAAATGCGCCACGCCAGAGGAAGCAGGAATGAGCCATAGATTGTTCACGGCGGCTCTCGAGTCATCAGAAGCTGCCTCTGTAGTGCCCCTCTCAACGGAGGTGGGTGAGTTATGAGCAGCGCGGAAGTCGTAGTGGTAGGGCATATTTGCCTAGATGTTATCCTGCGATGGCCCCCGGAATCCGAACTAGAAGTCACACCAGGGACTATCAAGAGCGTAGGCCCAGCAGATATCTCCACTGGGGGGTGCGTACCGAACACAGGCATAGCACTTGGGAAGCTCGGAGTTAACACCCTCCTACTAGGCAGGATAGGAGATGACGAAATCGGTAATCTGATAAAGGAGCTGTTGGGGCGATTGAGCGAGCGCTCAACATGCAACCTGCTCATCGCAGCTGGTGAATATTCTTCCTACAGCGTGATCCTCAGCCCCCCAGGGATCGACAGAGTGGTACTACACTATCCAGGCACTAACGACACTTTTAGCAGCAGGGACGTACCCATGGAAGCACTAGTAGATGCTAGTATTCTACACTTCGGCTATCCCCCAATCATGAGGATGATGTACTCTGATGGAGGTGCTGAGCTCGAGCAACTACTGAAAAAAGCAAAGATGGCTGGAGTGACCACATCCTTGGACATGGCCTACCCAGATCCAAACTCTCCTGCTGGCCGTGCCAACTGGCAAGAGATACTTACTAGGATCCTACCGTGGGTGGATGTGTTCGCTCCGAGTATAGTCGAAGTGCTAGCCATGCTGGGTCATAATACTCAAAAGGTCGATGCCGAGCTTGTGGTAAACATTGGGAATAGACTCCTCGCGATGGGGCCAGCAGTGGTAGCACTCAAGCTTGGTGAAAATGGTCTGTACCTACGCACCGGATCCATCGATAGGCTGATGACTGCCGGCCGGGGCATCCCCGACGCTAAGGTTTGGGCAGAGAGGGAGCTCTGGTGTAACGCATTCCAGGCCGAGGTTGTGGGCACTACTGGTGCGGGTGATGCTACAGTAGCCGGACTGCTGACAGCGCTGTTGAGAGGCATAGGCCCCAAGGAGGCCATCGCTATAGCCTGTGCGGTAGGAGCCTCGAGCGTGGAGTCACAGGACGCTACAAGCGGGATACCTAGCTGGGATACTTTAAGGGCCCGGATGGATTCGGGATGGGCTAGACGACTCCAGCAGCCTGGACCAGATTGGTCCCAGGCCCATCCCCCTGGTATATGGGTGGGCCCTAGGGATAAAGATCGATGAAAAATAACTTGCAAGGAGGAAAGAGGATGCTAACGGAGAGGGAGTACAAGGAAGCGCAGGAGAGGGCGGCGAGGATGCTGGAGGAGGCGGGCATAGTGCTCACGCCCCAGGAGAGAGCTCATATCGAGGTGGCCGACTTCGGGCTGGGAGAGCTGGAGCACACGGGTTTGCAGCTGGTGACCTACATCAACACCCAGAGGGTGTGTGCCAAGGAGCTGGTGCTCTTCCCCCACCAGACCTGTCCCGAGCAC
>NZ_JANZYQ010000001.1:0-91263 GCF_059335935.1 Thermobaculum sp. T2p | reverse complement strand
GCCCGCGGGCGAAGGAGGTAGATAACCCACCAAATCGCCAAGCATCACACGAGTCACCAGATCTATGGTTAGGTAGAAGACTATCGCCCCAATGCCTGCAACTACGCCCACAGCAAAGCTCAGAGGTAGCCACTTGGAGAGGTAGCGCATTCCCTCTAGGTCACTTAGCCCACCCAGCGGCCTACGTAGCCACGACTTGATCTCATCTACTATGCGAATGTGGTTCGACACCCTACCATGGGGGTCGTTACTTGGTTGCCCATCTAGATCGGGTTTCATAGCGCTAAGTCATTGTACTACATCTATGACGACGACCGCATACCTAGCAGTTACTCATGGGGCAGAGGCACTATACGAGTGAGGTGCACGTGCTGGTCCGTGGCCCAAATAACGCCGTCAAAGGCTTCCTCCATGCGCAGACGGTCGCGCGCCGGCCAGGATTCCACCACATCCGAAAGCACGGCCGTCTTGAGCACCAACTCCCTGTTACCAGTAGCCTTGGAGAGATCTTCCTGTTGTTCAAGCGCCGTGTCCAGATCTACGTCCTCCGTCCAATCAAAGCTAGCCCAAATGGGCATTCCCAAATCGCTCTTCTCGTCTATCAGCTGTCTGAGGGAGCTAGCACGGCCCTTGAGAGGGTCGAGCTCCCGGACGAAGATCATCCTGTCCTCCTGTTCTAGGCGTCGGACATCTAGACCAAACCTTGAGTATGCCGACCTGAGCCCCTCAGCGTTGATATCCTCTCCTATATAGAACTTTGCCAGCAGAGCGCCGCGTGCCTCACCCACCTGGAAGAAGGCAGCATCCACCCTGTGCATCAACTCTTGACTACCCACAACCGCGACCAGCCTATCGGGAGTGCGGATGAAGGAGTTGAGGAAGCCGGTGAGCGTGCGCGCCTGCTCCCTGCCGCGGATGAACTCCTCTAGAGAAGAGCGGCGTATGCGCCACACCTTCCCCAACTTCACGCACGGCAGCCGACCCTCCCTGCACCATCGGTAGATGGTCACAGGGCGCACACCTAAGTACTGGGCCACCTCTTCTACCCCTAGCAGATCCTTCTCCGGACTCTCCATCAGCTCACTTCCAACCAATCTTGACCAAAGCGTATTGACAGGCCGTGGCCTTTTCTGTACTATTTAGTACTAGAGTGTACTTTTTTATACATTGAGTATCTCTAATACCAGGCTACTCGAGACTACACAGCAAGAACGTAGCCATGGAGCTGTGTCTGTTGGCGTTGCTTTCTCCATGATATAGGATTTGCTGTTTTTCCGCGAGGGCCTTGCTAGGGGGGATTGTGTCTGCGAAGATAGTGCTGTTTGAGGACAACCCCGACATTCGGGAGTTCGTGAACATGGTACTCCGAGAGGAGGGCTACGAGGTGGTGGTCCCGGAGAGCTTGACGGAGGCACTGGAGCACATCGAGCTCCACGGGGCCGATCTGTTCCTGCTGGACTCCCAGGGAGACGACCCTCAGGCGGCGATCGATAGCCTGCGCCTAGGCTGTGAGCGCGCCGGTTCAAAGGTAACCACCGTAGTGTTCACCGCCTACACGGTCAGCAGGGAACAGGCACTGGAGATGGGCTGCGCTGGTGTGATCCCCAAACCGTTCGACCTGGACACGCTGCTCTCCCAGATACAGCAGTACCTCCAGCTCTCCAGGAATCAGGAGGCGGCTAGCTCTCAGGAATGAACACCTGGGGACGCAGCATCGAGGGTTCCCACCTGACGGCAAGTAGCGTCAAGATCACCGTGATGATCGCCCCGAGGACAAGCGCAGCGGTGGGTGTAAGCCACGCTGCCAGCGCTCCAGCCAGCAGGTTTCCCACAGGCATCATTCCCAGACCCGCGAGCACCCAGATGCTCATCACCCTGCCCCGCATGTCGTCGGTGACTATCGCCTGCAGCAGGGTGTTGCCCGTGGCCATATAGGTCACCATGCCCCAGCCAGCGAAGGGGAGCGCCAGAAGCGACAGCGGCAGCCACCTGGAGACAGCGAACACCACGACGGCGGCCGCGAACACCAGCTGTGCCGTGACCATCAGCCTGCCCTTGTGGGGAGTATCTCCGATGCTGGCCAACATGAGCGCGGCGATGAACGCCCCCACCCCCATCGCCGTCAGGAACAAGCTGTAACCCATCGCCCCCGCGTGCAGCACCTCCTTGGCAAACACCGGCAGCAACGTGGTATAAGGGAAGAGAAAAATGGTCTGTACCACCGCCAGCAGCACCACCACGCGCATGAGCCCGTGCGACCACACGTACCTCCACGCTTCCAGGAGAGAGTGGACTATTCCTCCAGAGTACGCTACCCGGTGTTGCGGCGGGTACTTCGGGTGGATGATATACATGGCAAGCGCGAATACGAAGTAGCTTAGGGCATTGGCGAAATACATCGCGGCCGTGCCCAGCAAGTTCAAGAGGGCTCCCCCTATCGTAGGGCCCAGGATCCTAGTGAGGTTGAACTGCGCTGAGTTGAGGGCTATGGCGTTCATCAAGTACCTCTTGCCCACGATCTCAGGCACGATCGCCTGAAACGCAGGATTGGTCAGCGCCCCCACTACTCCCGACAGGAAGGACAACAGCATCAGGTGCCACAGCTGGATCCGACCCACGAAGATCAGCAGGCCGAGCGCTCCAGCGATCACCCCCAGCAGCACCTGGCTGACGATCAGCAGCCACCGCTTGTCCACCCTGTCCGCTAGCACCCCGCCAAGCAGCGATAGGAATAGGTTAGGTATGGTGGCACAGAACCCCACCAGCCCCACGTAGAACTCGGATCGGGACAGCGTGACCACCAACCATCCCTGTGCCACCGACTGCATCCACATTCCCGAGTTACTGATGAGCGCGGCAAAGAAGAACAAGCGATATTCAGGCAGATGCAGCGAAGCAAACGTCCCCTGCGGGGCCTGTACCGTGCTGCGCTCCTCGAGTGATGAGGAGGCGATCGCGGACTCCGCATAGGGAGACTGCTCAAGGGCCGCTAATTCCCCATTGCCGTTGGCGCGGCTGGACCGTTGACGCTGCTGAGACATAGCATCATTATATCTCAATGCCTTCGTGGTAGCTCAACTACCCAGCAACAGCATTAAAATTCCTTCATCCCCCGATACGAGATATTCAGTCAAGTTTCATGATGATTACGTATAGTAGTTATGTGCATTTTGTGCAATAATGCGATATATAAGTTTTTATTTACGCCTCGATGCACCTAAGAGGCTTGTTGAGTTCGGAGGGATGTCTAATGATCAACAAGGTATATCTGTGCCTGTCGCTCTGCCTAGCGCTCCTAGCTCTCCTCGCGCCCCGCACCGCCCTTGCCGGGATATCGATAGCTGACGAGCAGGCCCGGGCTTTGAGCGAGGTCAACCGCTACAGGCAATCGGTCGGGATGCCGCCGGTCACCGCCACGACCGCTCTAAATACTGCTGCCCGCAAGCACGCAGTGTACATGCTGGAGACTGGTGAGATGGACCACTACGAGACCCAGAAGAGCAGCCCTTACTACGTCGCATACAGCCCCTACGACCGGGCCGAACTGTTCGGCTACAGCAACTCCTCGGTGACCGAGAACATTAGGTGGAGCTCCGAAGGGTCTGTGGGCACGCGCACGTACATAGGAGTAGACAACGCCGTGCAATGGTGGATGACGGGGATCTACCACCGCTTCGCGATCATCAGCCCCCGCACGGAGAACATAGGCTACGGCGTCTACTACAAGGACGGTAGGTCCGCCCAGGTAATGGACTTCGGCAACGATTATTCCCGCACCGGTCCTATGGTGCGATGGCCGCGACCCAATCAACGAGGCGTCGGCACCTACCTGGACGGTGAGTACCCCAATCCCGTGGAGCAGTTCGGGGGAGACTTCCCCGTGGGCTACCCGGTATCGATCACCTGGTACAGGGGGACCGTGCGCTACACCTCCATCCAGATGGTGCGTGCCAGCGACGGTAAGGTGATCCTAGGCTACAGGCTTAGCCCTCAGAACGATCAATTTCACCAGTGGTCTACCAGCCTGAGCTTCATTCCCAAAGACCCTCTGGACTACAGCACCACCTATACAGTTACCTTCAAGGGAGTTTACTCTCCTACTGGAAGCTCTAGTGATGAGCGTAGCTTCAGCTATACATGGTCCTTCACCACCCAGCCTCCCCCAGGGGGACTGAGGAGCAGCTCACCGGTCGACGGTGCAACCGGAGTGTCCCTCACCCCCACTATCCGGCTGTACTTTGAGCGCGGCCTGCGCAGCTACACGCTCGTGCCCAACAGCTACGTCGGCAGCTACTGGCAGGCGGTGGGGATCAGCCTGAAGAGATCCGATGGCACCAACGTGGCGGTAGATGTGGCGGAACCCACCGACTCCTACACCACCAGCATCTCGTTGCGGCCAGTCAACGCTCTGAGCCCCAACACTTGGTACACCCTGTACTACCAGGTCTACGACCGGTGGGGCAGGCCCGTCAGGGGGCAGGTGCGCTTCGCGACCGGCGGGTGAGGTGTGTTACATTGCAGCATACAGGCTGATCAGGTTACCGTCCGGGTCCCGGAGCACGGCGTACCTTTGTCCCCAGAAGGCATCCCAGGGCTCCCTATAACCCTCATAGCCACCGGCAACGACGCGCTCGTAGATCCGATCGACCTCGGCGGGGGAGGAGCACTCAAAGGCCAACTCTATCCTGTGACCTCGGGGCTCCTCCCATCGCTGATAGACCTCCCGCAGAAGCTCGACCTCGTCCCAACACAGGCGTACGCCTCCTAGGTCCAACTCCACGTGCGACTCCAATGGCTGTCCCTCGGGCAGGGGCAACCCCAGTAGGCGATAGAAAGCCAGAGATGTCGCCATGTCCTGGGTGGCTATACCCACCACTCCCAGCTTGACGCTCATATCCACCTCCATATTAGATTGATCGGCCATTATATCAACTCTCAGCGCGCAGGAGAGGCAGCGAACTTGTTTAGAATGTTGGCTGTCATGCGCTCTATTCTGGGATCGGCCACACCGGGTTTGTCCAAGCCCCAGCCCCACCAGATGGATCCCGCATCAAATACCCAAGCCCCACTCTGGGTCTGGTAGATGCTGGTGTTGCCGTGCCCCACTAATTCCCCGTGCTTGTAGATGGGGGAGTCGGCCAAGAGCGTATAAGACCTGGCCTGGGGCTTGGGGACATGGGGATCATAGGTGTCGTACTCATAGCCCACGAGACCCTTGACCTTATCGCCGTCATGGAAGCCGGTGCCGGCGTATACCCAGCTATCTGAGTGGATGACCACGTAGTCGGCACCATCCTTGTCCATACCGCCGTAGTTGAGACCAATGAGCGGTTGCTCGGGCTCGCTGACAGGCGGATCTGGCCAGTTGACGGTGCTGTCCTTGCCCTTGACGGGATCTATCTTGGCGCTCTTGTAGCACACGATTATCCTGTCGGGCACGCCAGAGCTGGAGGGCGCAAAGCGTATGTGACGGAAGACGTCGTTGCCCCCGAAGAACGCCAGGTTCACACCAGCGTCACGCGCCCTCTGCACGTTCTCCCGCATCCGGCGGGACCAGTACTCGTCGTGCCCTATGCTGATGAAGGCCTTGTGGTGCTCCAGCAGGTCGCCCCTCTCCTGGGTGTCCAAGTCCGTGGAGTAGGTGACGTCGTATCCCATCCTCTCGACCCAGGTAATGAAATAGATGTCCCATTGCAAGAAGTGATCGGCACCAGTGCTATCAAAAGGTCTATCGAAAGATACCTCCACGGCCCTGGTCTCTCCCGAGACGGTCCTGGGGCCGTAGCTGTTGAAGGAGTATAGGCTCTTGCCAGTGCGGTGGTCCCGAGGATAGTCGTTGTAGGCCTCGTAGGTCGTGAAAGGCGCCTGCACCAGCAGGTCAGAGTGGCTGGCATCGTCGCGCACCACGAATGGTATGTAATTGTCGTACCCCTGGGAGTTAGTGAGCTTCGCCAGGTAGTAGCCACTGATCCAATTTGTGGGTACGTGCAGTCGCCATGATGGCCGCCAATGACACTCGATCAAGCCCGTACGCGCGTCCATGGGACACTCCGGCTGCGATATGCCCGCCAGCTTGCCGGAGTGAGCCACCAGCCTGCCCCCCCTGCCATCGTACCAGCCGATCCGGTACACCGTGATGGTGAAAGGCTGCGGCGGGTTGGTGGTGACGTAGAAGGTGATGTCCTGCCCAAGGTTGACGCTGGTGGCGGAGGCGTAGCCCTTGATCTGCTTGTGGACATCATCGGCCACCTTGGCGTGCACCGTCGGGCCTATGTCCAGCTCGCGCTTGCTGAGGGCGTCCAGGCGAGAGAGCTTCCAGCTCTCAGTGCCGGGCAGAGAGTTCTCCCGACTTACTGGATTGTTCTCCCGCGATACCACTGGCGTAGGGGGTTGCTCTGATACCTTTACAAACACAGGTTCCCTCTTGAGCTTGCCCCCTTTTCCGGCTCCTTTGGCTATGCCGGTGGAGATGGCCTGGGGCTCCTCCTGTTCGACCTCGCCTTCCTTCCGGGACCTGCCATTGTTGCGGCTGACGTGGTGCCATGGACCGCTGCAGCCGGTGAGAAGCATCGAGACGACCAATAACAGCACGACCATTCGCCGCATGCGCACAACCTCCAGCGAAAAAATATCACCGATAGATACGACTCGAATCAGGTCTGCAGGTTCCATCTAGAAGGTAAGAATTCCGTTAGAAACAGGCTTCTGATATCATGCAATGAGTCCTTCTGGGAGGTGCTTGCATGGCGAGAGGAGGGGAGAGGTGGTTGGCCACCGCCGAGGTGGTTCTGCTCTTCGCCCTGGTGGTAGTGCTGGCGTGGTTCATAAGGCGCTGGGAGGGGATAAACCTTTGGCAGGCACGCACTCTAGGGTACCCGATACTGCCACAGCTCTTGTTGCTGTTGCTGCTGCCGGGGTTGGCGGGCGTGCTCATGGGAAGAGGTTTCCGGATATCTGGTGTCTCGCTCTCCCGACTCGGGCCACAGGCAGACCTGGGCCTCACATCGCTGATCGTCTTCGGCCCCGCCTATGGGCTGGCTTTCCCACTCATCATACTGCTCAAAACCTCTCCCCAGCTGCTGCTGGGCTCCCTTATTCTGTGCGCCACCTATGTACTGAGTGCCCCGCTCCTCTGGCTGCTGCTCAGAAGATACAAGCTGCAGGCCCCGCTGGACGGCAGCGCTCGCGACCTACTCCTGGTCATCAGCTGCATGCTGGTCTCGGCTGTGGCGATGGGTGCAGCATGGCGCTTCACCGCCCTGGTGGGAGCGGTGCTCTATCCCTTGGTATTTGTGGGCATAGGCGAGGAGGTGTTCTTCAGGGGATACATCCAGGGAAGGCTGAACGAGATCTGGGGCAGGCCTTGGAGGCTGGGAAACATCAGCTTCGGCCCGGGGCTGCTCGCTGCCGCGCTGCTGTTTGGCCTAGCTCACCCCCTGGTCGCCGCGGACCCGTCCCGGTGGGCGTGGGCGCTCTGGACCTTCGCAGCGGGGCTGCTGCTGGGATACCTACGGGAGCTCTCCGGCGGAGTGCTCGCCCCAACTATAGCCCATGGAGTGCCCGAGATAGTGCCCTACGTGATCGGCGCGATCTACTCCTAGCCCTCTCCTGGGACGCCGGAGGTCTGGGCAGGACTCTTACCAGCCAGCTCACGGCGCACCACTGGAGCCACCTCAGTGCCCAGCAGCTCTATCGCCCGCAGCACCTGCCGGTGAGGCAGGGTGCCCACAGTGAGCTGTAGGAGAAAGCGATCGTGCCCAAAGATCTCGTGTTGGAAGAGGATCTTCTCGGCCACCTCCTGGGGGCTCCCCACGAAGTCCGCCCCGCGTAGGGACCGCGAGAACTCGAACTGCTCGCGGGTCATCGGCGGCCACCCCCTCTCACGACCTATGCGATCCATCTGGGCCTTGAAGGCAGGGAAGGCTATGTCCGCCGCCGCCTGCGAGGTATCCGCCAAGAAGCCGTGGGAGTTGATGCTGAGCCTGGGAGTCGGGTGCCCAGCGCGCCTGGCGGCCATCCTGTGCAGCTCCACTAGGGGCGTGAACCTCTCCGGCATGCCTCCAATGATCCCCAGAGCCATCGGCAGCCCCAGCATACCCGCTCTCACAGCCGACTGGGGCGTGCCCCCTACCGCGACCCACACCGGCAGGGGATCCTGGATAGGTCTTGGGTACACTCCCATATCTTCCAAAGGTGGCCTGAACCTGCCTTGCCAGGTAACCCTCTCTGAGCTTCGTAGCAGCAGCAATAGATCCAGCTTCTCCTCAAACAGGGCATCGTAGTCCCGCAGGTCGTACCCAAACAGGGGAAAGGATTCCACGAACGAACCCCTACCTACCATGATCTCCGCCCTGCCTCCGGACACCAGGTCAAGCGTTGCGAACTGCTCGAACACCCTCACCGGATCGTCCGAGCTCAACACGTTCACGGCACTCGTGAGCCGGATGCGCCGGGTGCGCGCTGCTATGGCAGCAAGCACGACTGCGGGCGCGGAGACGATGTAGTCCGGCCGGTGATGCTCTCCCACCCCAAAGACGTCCAAGCCCACCTGGTCCGCTAGCTCAACCTCCTCCAGCAAGCGCCGCATACGCTCCTGAGGAGATATAAGCTGGCCCGTCTCGGGGTCAATGGTCCGCTCGCCAAACGTATATATCCCTATCTCCATACCGACATTTACTTCTAATATACTAGCTACTAATTTATAGTTACCACTTTATAATACCTCAAAAGGCACGCTTGTAGTATCATGTAGCTGTAACAGCTACATGGAGCAAGAAGATGGCCAGAGATGAGCTACCCGAGCTATGGGAGCTCGCCGATACCCTAGAGTTCGCTGTCAGGGCCATCCGCCAGGGGGCGCTGCACTCCGGGGAGATGAGCACGGACGATGGAGGCATCGCACGCTTCGACCCCTTGGGAGCCATAGAAGAGGTGATCTTTTACCTGCGCGAGCTTGAGATGCGAGCTCGCCAGCAGGGCTGATCACCTGGTGCGCGTGACCTTGGTCAGGCCCCTTGGGGAGTCCGGGTCCAGCCCCTTCACCTGTGCTAGATGCAGCGACAGCAGCTGTCCCGGCAGGATAGAGACTATCGGGCTCAGCCACTCGGGCACGCCTTCAGGCAGCGGGCAGTACACGTTGGCTAACCCCTTGGCGTCCTTCGAGTCCGAGATCACCAGCAGCTCGGCGCCGTATGAGTGCAGGTCCCGCGCCAGCTCCAGCACATCGCCAAACGCCCGGCCCGAGGGCATGATCAATATCACCGGCAGGCCCTGATGGACGGTCGCTATCGGGCCGTGACGGAAATCGGCCGAGGAGTACGCCGTGGCCATTACGTAGGTCAGCTCCTTGAGCTTGAGGGCGAGCTCGAACGCCGTGGCGTAGTTGAATCCCCGGCCGATCACCACGCACTGCTCCATGAACCTGTAGCGCTCGGCCCGGCGCGACACCTCATCGGAGATCTCCAGCGCTCGCGCCACAGCGGCCGGTATCTGCTTGACCTCCTCCAGGTGCGTCCGGCTGCCGCTCCAAAGCGCGCCCAGCAGCGCCATCACCAGCAGTTGGGCCGTGTAGGTCTTGGTCGCCGCCACACTCCTCTCGGGTCCGGCATGGATGGGGATCACCCAGTCGGCGGTGTTCGCCAGCGGCGAGTCGGGAGCGTTGGTGATCGCCAGCGTGGGCCTTCCCTGCCTCCTGCCCTCCTCGAGTACGGCTACGATGTCCGGCGACTGGCCGGATTGCGACACTCCTACTACCAGCGCGCCCTCTAGCCTGGGAGGCGTCTGGTACAGAGTGTACAACGAGGGGGTGGCCAGGGCCACCGGAAAGCCCGCAAGGGAGCTCCACACGTACTGTGCGTAGGTCGCAGCGTGGTCTGAAGACCCCCTGGCAGCTATCACCACGTAGCTGAACTCGGGTATCTCGCCCGTGATCCCCTCAACCCTCTCCAGCTCCCACTCCAGCAGCGAGGAGAGCACCTCCGGCTGGCTGTAGATCTCTTCCTCGAGGAAGGTGTTGGTGGGCATGACTCTTGCACCTCCACAACAAAGATAGTCTATACTACACGCAAATTCGAGTGGAGAGGAAGCCCATGCCCAACATAGATGTCAGGCGCATCCGGCTAGGTCCATTGGATAACAACGTGTACGTGGTCTTGGATCCACAGACCTCCACTGGGGTGATAGTGGACGCATCCGATGATGCTCCCACCATCGCCCGGGAGGTCAAAGGAGTGCGAATCGTCGCCATATTGATCACCCATGGGGACCAGGACCACGTCGACGCTCTCGAGGAGCTCAAAAGTCTGTTGGGAGTACCGGTAGGAGTACATCCCTTGGATGCTTCCAGACTGCCAATCGAGCCGGATATCGAGCTTGAAGACGGCATGGATATAACGGTAGGCACCCTCTCGCTCAGAGTAATCCACACCCCGGGACACACCCCAGGCAGCGTTTGCTTCTACGCCCCGGGATACCTACTCTCTGGTGACACCCTCTTCCCCGGAGGTCCGGGCAATACCTACGGTGACAGGCGCAGGTTCGACCAGATCATCGCGTCCATCAAGGACAAGCTGTTCGTACTGCCCGACGATACGCAGGTGTTGCCTGGCCATGGGGACTCCACCACCATAGGCAACGAGCGCCCCTACCTGGAGGAATGGATAGCTCGAGGCTGGTAACCATCCGACACCAGAGCCAAGCTGCTAACATGTTAGAGAAGCCCAATGCTCGGAAGGAGATCTCTATGAAGCTCAGAGTAGCGCTGTTGCAGCTGGCATCGTGCGGGGAGGATCAAGAGGGCAACATGCGCAAGGGGGAAGATTTCTGCCGACGGGCCGCGGCCATGGGGGCCGACGTGGCCCTCTTCCCCGAGATGTGGAACATCGGCTATACCTTCAATCGCCCGCAGCTGCCCAAAGACCAGGAGCAGATCAACGCCATGCACGACGTATGGAGGGCCCCGCGCTACTGGACGGCAGGTAGCCGAGATCCCGAGGAGGCGCTGGCGGAGCACATAAGGCGCTGGCAATCGATGGCAGTGTCCGACGATTCCGACTTTGTGCGGCACTTCAGGCAATTGGCCAGGGAACTAGACATGGCGATAGCGCTCACCTACCTGCAATCATGGGAGCCCTCCCCCCGCAACGTCGTGTCGATCATAGACCGACGAGGCGAGATCCTGATGACCTATGCGAAGGTGCACACCTGCGACTTCGGCCTCCCTGAGTGGTGTACCACCCCTGGGGATGGGTTCTACACGTGCAACCTCAAGACTAGGGAGGGAGAGGTCAGGCTGGGGGCCATGATCTGCTACGACCGGGAGTTTCCCGAGAGCGCGCGCATCCTAATGATAGAAGGAGCTGAGGTGATCCTCACCCCTAACGCCTGCAATCTGGAGGAGCACAGGTTGTCACAGTTCAAGGTTAGGGCCTTCGAGAACTCGGTCGCGTTGGCGATGGCCAACTACGCGGCCCCGCAGATGAACGGGCACTCGTGCGCCTACCATCCAGTGGCCTTCGACGCACGTGGAAGATCCCAGGACACGACGGTGATCCTGGCGGGCGAAGCCGAGGGGGTATACCTGGCGCAGTTCGACATGGACGAGATAAGGGAGTACCGGGAGCGCGAGGTGTGGAACAACGCCTTCCGCCGTCCCCACAAGTACGGCAAGCTGGTGGAAAAAGGGATCGAGCCCCCGTTCGTGAGGGTCAACGCCCGCGGCGAGAGATACGATCCCAGCAAGAGGTAGGGCGGGAGCTTACTCCCGCCCCCATAGACCTAGCAGCTTCCAGCCCGCAGGCAGTGTCAGGGCCGCAAGTATCGTCTTGATGATATCACCCGGTATGAAGGGATACAGGCCCAGCGGCAGAGCCTTACCCCAGCCCACGAAGTGCGCCAGCCAGGATACTCCACAAGCGAAGATGATCACCTCGCCCACCAACATAGGCACTAGGGCGGTCCACACCCTGCGGTCCATCCCACGCTCGGCCATCCAGCCGATCACATAGGCAGCTACCACAAACCCTATCAGGTAACCACCGGTGGGTCCCAGCAGCTTCGCCCAGCCCGAAGCTCCCTGGGCGAAGAACGGCAGCCCCACACCTCCCTCTATTATGTAGAGCAGCATGCTCAGGGCGCCCCTACGGCTGCCCAGCAGTGTACCTATCAGCAGCACGCCGTACGTCTGGCCAGTTATGGGCACGGGCGTGAAGGGTAGCGGGATCGAGACCTGCGCTAGCGCCGCCATGAGCAGGCTGCCGGCCACCACCACCGCCAGGTGGTAGAGGAGGCTGCTGCCCTGCAGCAGGGCGTCCACGAGGGTCCTTCTGGGCGCGATGGCTTGAGATAACATGCACACCTCCTAAGGGTTTTTATGGGCGCAAGCCCTGCCAAAAGTATGCTGCATGCACACCAGCATTTGCAACTATCCGAGACATAGCGCATCTTAGTACATACCTGTTGACAAAGCAAGATTAGATGCTATCATAGGCGCCGCGAGGGAATCACGGCGCCAACTATATCAGGGCACCACAAGCATGGAGGTAAAGGTAACATGAAGCGCTTAGGGTACATCACATGCTGTATGTTGTTGGCAGCACTTGCCATCGCGTGTGGAGCTGGCACATCCAGTGGCACCCCGACAGCTACCCAGGTGGCCTCCCCAGCAGGAGCCACTCCTGGTCAAGGCGCGACGACTGGCAAGAGCAGGAGCAGCATCCGCATAGTGGTCGTCACCCACGGCACCGCAGCGGATCCGTTCTGGTCCGTGGTGAAACGCGGGGTGGACGATGCTGCCAAAGAAATGGGCGTGAAGGTAGAGTACAGGGCTCCCGAGACGTTCGACATGGTCAAGATGAGCCAACTCATCGACGCCGCGGTAGCCTCCAAGCCCGAAGGCTTAGTGGTCTCCATACCTGATGCCGATGCCCTCAAGGACTCGATCACGAAAGCCGTAAATGCGGGCATACCCGTGGTATCGATCAACTCCGGAGCTGACGTCAGCAAACAGTTTGGAGCGCTGGTGCATATAGGGCAGTCAGAGTTCGAGGCGGGTGTAGGTGCCGGTGAGCAGATGAAGAAGGCTGGAGTCACATCTGCCCTCTGCATCAACCACGAGGTAGGCAACGTCGGCTTGGACCAGCGATGCGACGGCTTCAAGCAGGGCCTGGGAGGCAACGTGAAGGTAGTGGGGGTGGAGGTATCCAACCCCACCGATGCGCAGAACAAGATCAAGACCGCGATCGCCCAGAACCCAGGTATCAACGGCATCCTGACGCTCGGTCCCCTTGGGTCCACACCAACCTTGGCCGCACTAGGCTCCGGAGGGCCCAAAGACAAGATCAAGCTGGCGACCTTCGACCTCTCGCCGGACGTGCTGCAGGCCATAGCAGATGGAAAGATGTTGTTCGCGATAGACCAGCAGCAGTACCTACAGGGGTACCTGCCGATCGTGCTCCTCACCAAGTACGCTGAATATCAGGTCATGCCCACAGGTCAGATCATGACCGGACCAGCGTTCGTGACTCAGGAGAACGCCGAGAGGGTGATAGAGCTCAGCAAGCAGGGCATAAGGTAGAGGTTATGGAGACCACCGTCAAGAGAGCAGGGGGCTTAGCAGATAGAGCTAGAACGATACGCAAGATGATGTCGCGGCCCGAGCTGGGGGCCGTCGCCGGGCTCCTATTGGTGTTCCTAGTGTTCTCGTTGGTGGCGGGCGATAGGGGGTTCCTGACCCGTGAGGGCACCCTCAACTACCTAGAGGTAGCTGCACAGCTGGGTGTGGTGACCGTGCCGGTAGCCCTCCTCATGATAGCTGGGGAGTTCGACCTCTCGGTGGGGGCTGTGTTGGGAGCTACAGGCGTGCTGCTGGCCATACTTGTGACCAAGTACGGGTGGCCGCTGTGGGCCGCGCTGCTATGCGTGCTGGCCTTCGCACTG
This sequence comes from Thermobaculum sp. T2p, assembly GCF_059335935.1. Classification (NCBI taxonomy): domain Bacteria; kingdom Bacillati; phylum Chloroflexota; class Chloroflexia; order Thermobaculales (SeqCode); family Thermobaculaceae (SeqCode); genus Thermobaculum (SeqCode); species Thermobaculum sp. T2p. The sequence goes on along the minus strand of NZ_JANZYQ010000001.1, from coordinate 77,328 downwards.
CTCGTCGGCTACCTGAACGGCTACTTAGTTGTCAGGACTGGGTTGCCTTCCTTCATCATAACCCTAGGCACGCTGTTCGTGCTACGAGGAGCTACTCTGGGATTCACGCGCCTGCTCACTGGGGTCACGGTGGTCTCGGGCGTATCTAGCGCCACCAGCGGTAACCCCATCGTGCCGGTGTTCACAGGTACGCCCTGGGGCGTGCCGATGGTTATCTTCTGGTGGCTGGGGGTAACCACGCTAGCTACGTTCATCCTGCAGCGCACACCGTTTGGCAACTGGATCTTCGGTTCCGGTGGCGACCCAGTGGCCGCGCGCAATGTGGGAGTGCCCGTGGCGAGAGTGAAGATCGTGCTATTCATGGCTACCTCCACATCCGCAGCGTTGCTGGCTGTGATCCAGGTGCTGAGGTATGGGTCAGCCGACGTCCTGCGGGGTACCAACCTTGAGTTCCAAGCCATAGCCGCGAGCGTGATCGGCGGCACGCTCCTGACTGGCGGCTATGGATCCGCAGTGGGAGCTGCGCTGGGCGCCCTCATCTTCGGCATGGTCAGCCAAGGGATATTCTTCACCGGCATCAATACCGACTGGTTCCAAGTGTTCCTTGGTGCGATGCTGGTGGGAGCAGTGCTCTTCAACAGGTTCGTGAGGCGCTGGGCGACAAAGGAGGCACACTGATGACTACCCCACTGCTAGAAGTAGAGAGAGTATCCAAGTATTTCGGATCGGTGGTCGCCCTGGAGGAGGTATCCATGCAGGTCGCGGCTGGGGAGGTGATGTGCCTCTTAGGCGATAACGGTGCCGGCAAGTCCACCCTCATCAAGATCCTCTCAGGAGTACATCAACCCGACGCAGGCAGGCTGTTGATCGAAGGTCGCCCGGTGCGCCTGGACTCACCTCGAGCGGCGCTCAGCCACGGCATAGCCACCGTTTACCAGGACCTAGCGGTCGTGCCCCTGATGAGCATCTCCCGCAACTTCTTCCTGGGAAGAGAGCCCACCAAGGGCCTGGGACCTATCAGGTGGCTAGACCTCAAACGCGCTGATGAGATCACCCGCAGGGAGCTCGAGAAGATAGGTATAGCCATAAGGGATCCCTCCCAACCAGTGGGCACCCTCTCGGGCGGTGAGAGGCAATCTCTGGCCATAGCCCGGGCCATACACTTTGGTGCTAGGTTGCTGCTCCTCGACGAGCCCACATCGGCGCTGGGCGTGCGAGAGGCAGAGATCGTGCTGCGCTACATAGTCCAGGCCAGGCAACGGGGAGTGGGGATAGTGTTCATCACCCACAACGTGCATCACGCCTACGCGGTGGGAGACCGCTTCACCATCCTCAACCGGGGCAGAAGCATGGGCACGTATACCAGAGATGAGGTAGAGCCATCTCAGCTCGAGGCCATGATGTCAGGCGGCGAGGAGATGGCCCGGGTGAGCGCTGAGCTGGAGCGTCTCAGGAGCTCACAGCAGTAGGCGGGCATTTGCCATCGTAAGTCAGCTCGTATAACCTCTAGGTAGTGGATGACGCGACGCTTGCTACCAGATGCATGACCCTGGCGCGCAAGCCCAAGCAGGGATCTTGCGTGGTCTACGTGATGAGCCGCGACCAGAGGGTGGATGATAACTTCGCGCTCCTGCTAGCACAGCGGGAGGCCCTGGAGCGCGAGCTACCCCTCGTGGTGCTGTTCGTCCTGCGGAACCGGCCTGGTGGTAGGTCGCGCGAGCACTTCCTGTTTATGCTGGACGGTCTAGAGGAGGTGTCCAGCAGGCTGCGGGAGCTAGGCATAGCTTGGGTGCTGCGGAGTGGGTCGCCTTCCAGGATCACGCTGGAGACCCTGCGAGAGCTGGATGCCGCTAGCGTCTACTTGGACTTCAGCCCGCTACTGGGAGCTCGTACACGTGCTGAGCTGCTGGGAAGGGAGTTCGAAGGGTCCACCCACGTGGTGGACGCCCACAACATTATCCCGGTCTGGGTGACCTCCGACAAGCAAGAATTGGCCGCCCACACCATGAGGGCCAAGGTACACAAGCTACTAGAGCACTACCTGGCCCATCCTCCTCGGATCGTCCATCACCCCTACACCCTCGATGTTGCTCCAAAGACCTTGAGCTTTGAGCAGGCAAGGGAGCTTGTACAACGGATACCAGCCTGCGGCATCCAGATAGAGCAATCCCCGGGCGAGAGGGCAGCAAGGCTTCACCTTGGGAAGTTCATCGATGAGAAGCTGGAGTACTACGCGCTGCTACGCAACGACGTGGGATTGGACTTCCAGAGCGGCCTGAGCCCATGGCTGCACCTTGGGCAGATTTCCAGCCTGCGAGTGGCGCTGGAGGTGATGGCCGCTGTCGGACGCCCTCCCCTGTTGTTGGAGAGGGCTAAGCTCGCTGAGCACTCTGGCCAGCACTCTGCCTACGATGGTATGAACGCGCTGCTGGAGGAGCTGATAGTCCGCAAGGAGCTCTCGGACAACTTCTGCCTGCATAACCCACACTACAAGAGCCTGCAAGGGGCACCTGTATGGGGGAGGCAGACACTGGAGGCGCATAAGATGGATTCCAGGGAGTTCATCTACTCCCTGGAGGAATGGGAGGAGGCCAGAACGCACGACGATGCCTGGAACGCCGCCCAGACGCAGCTCCGCAGGATCGGCAAGATCCATGGCTACATGCGAATGTACTGGGCAAAGAAGATGCTCGAGTGGTCCCACTCCCCAGAGGAGGCCCTGGAGATGTGCGTGTACCTCAACGATAAGTACTCGGTGGATGGAGGAGATCCCAACGGCTACGTGGGCATACTGTGGTCCATAGGGGGCCTCCACGACCACCCCTGGAGGGAGCGCCCAGTGTTCGGGAAGATACGCTACATGAGCGCCGATGGCATACGCAGGAAGTACGACCTGGAGAGCTACTGCAAGCGTTGGTCGGGGCCGTGATGCGTTGCATCTCCACCATCCACTACAATACTAAGTATGCAACTGGGAAAGCCGCAAGATCCTAACATATCTAGAGAAGACATCACTCCAGAGCTTGCCCGGAGGCTGGTGCGCTCGCAGTTCCCGCAGTGGGCAGAGCTACCGGTGCGGCCGGTGAGGCAGAGCGGCTGGGACAACCGGACGTTCCGACTGGGAGACGATTTGCTCATCCGCATGCCCAGTGGCGAGGGTTACGCTCCACAAGTCCCCAAGGAACAGGAGTGGTTGCCCAAGCTGGCACCCTACCTGCCTCTGGAGATACCACAGCCCGTGGCCATGGGCTCACCCGGCCATGGTTACCCTTGGCACTGGTCGATCTATCGTTGGATAGAAGGCGAGCCCGCCACCACTGGGGAGGTAGCGAACATGGTGCAGCTCGCGCTCGACCTAGCCGGCTTCCTCCGAGCGCTGCAGGCTGCGGACACCACCGGTGGCCCACTGGCCGGGTCTCACAGCTGGTATCGGGGCGGGCACCTGGAGGTGTACGAGCACGAGACCCGGCGGGCCGTAGCCGCCCTGACCAACGTGGTGGACGGCCAACTGGTGACCGAGATCTGGGAGGCAGCGGTCGCCACGCGCTGGCCCCATGAGCCGGTGTGGGTGCACGGCGATGTGACGGCCCAGAACCTGATCATCAGGCATGGCGTGCTGCACGCCGTCATAGACTTCGGCTGCTCAGCGGTAGGCGATCCAGCATGCGACTTGGCCATAGCTTGGACTTTCTTCTCGGGAGATAGCCGAAAGAGCTTCTTGTCCGCGATGGGGTTGGACGACGGCACCTATCTGAGGGGTATGGGATGGACGCTGTGGAAGGCCCTCATCACCATAGAGGGCAGCCCCAGCCCAAAGCACCCACAGTCCGCCGAGTCGATGAGGATTATCATAGAGGTTGTGAAAGACTACCTCGGCTGGAGCTCCTAGGCCCGTCGAGCCGGCAGGTTCGACCTCACCTTCCTGATCCTGGCTACGAAGAACCCCTCCATGAGGCTTGAGGGCAGTATCCTGGCCGACAGGGATACTTTAGGGTCGAACCTCCTCCCCTGCCACCCCTCAAGCGCAGGTGCCAGCTCTAGACCAGGCACCTCAACTGGCTCCAGCTCCACCGCATCCCCCTCCTTGTGGAGCAGCCAGTCCACAACCCCCTCGTTTTCCTCGGGAGACAGCGTGCAGGTGGAATAGACCACCACCCCGCCCACCTTCGTAGCTGAGACCGCCGACCTCAGCAGGTGGGCCTGCCTCTGGGCTAGCACCTTGACCTTGCGGGGTGACCAGTGCTCGTAGGTGGCTGGATCCCCGCACTTGAACATCCCCTCCATGCTGCAGGGAGCATCCAGCAAGGTTCTGTCGAACTGCTCCGGATAAGATCTCCACATCACCTCCCCCCGGATCGAGGTCACCCTAGCTATAGTCACCCCCTGCTGCCGTAGGTTGGCTAGCAACCTGAAGCGCCTGGTGGGGCTGACGTCGTTGGCCACTATCTCCCCCTTGTTGCCCATCAACGCGGCGATCTGGGTTGTCTTGCTGCCTGGGGCCGCGGCCATATCGAGCACTCGCTCCCCGGGCTGAGGGGCCAACACCAGCGCCGGCACCATGCTCGATAGGTTCTGCAGGTATATCCCGCCCTCGATGTGGGGTGGAGCCTGCATCAGCTCGCGCTTGGAGCGATTCCGGAGCACATAGGCATCTCTGTACCAGCTAACCTGCTCCAGCTCAAAACCCAGGCGCCGTAGCTGCTCCACCACCTCATCACGATCCGCCCTCAAGGGGTTCACCCTGAAGGTGGTGATAGCTGGAGCCCTATAGGCCGCCAACACCTCCTCATAACGCTCAGGAGGGAGCAACTCACTTAGCTTGGTCTTAAACTGTTCAGGTAGCAGGTCGCAAGGATCCACCATGATCAGGACATTATACGTAATATCTGCACTCGTTAGCGATTGCTACTTTTCCCATCTTTTCGGCCGGGTTTATACTAGAGGAGTAAACGCTTAGGAGGAAACATGCAGCCATCTACCAACCCCGAGCCCATAATATCCCAGACGGTGGGCAAGCTTCGCGTGCTGGTGTTCGACGACGAGCATCAGATGGGAGCAGCAGCTGGCCATGCTGTCGCCGAGCGTATGCGCAAGGTGCTTGAGGCACAGGATAACCTGAGGATGGTGTTCGCGTCCGCCCCTTCCCAACTGGAGATGTGGAGATCTCTGGCAGCAGCTGAGGGCATAGATTGGCGCAGGGTGACGGCATTTCACATGGACGAGTACGTGGGCTTTCCCCCGGGAAGCCCGGGCAGCCTGGGGGGCTTCTTGATGAGGCATCTGTTGGAGATGGTGCACCCTGGGGAGGTGCACCTCATAGATGGTTCTGCGCAGCTAGAGCTCGAGTGCGGCAGGTACTCGGCGCTCATCGCCGAGGCCCCAATAGATATCACCTGCTTGGGGATAGGGGAGAACGGCCATATAGCGTTCAACGAACCCAAGACAGCCGACTTCCATGATCCATACCTCATGAAGGTCGTGCGGCTGGACCCAGCTAGCAGACAACAACAGGTCAACGACGGCCTTTTTCCAAGTCTCGAGACCACGCCTGAGTACGCACTCACGCTCACCGTGCCGGCCATAATGGCCGCGAGCACGCTCTACTGCGTGGTACCAGGCAAGCGCAAGCGAGAGGCGGTAAAGATGGCTCTGAACGGAGAGATCACGCACCTATGCCCGGCCTCGGTACTGCGTAGGCATCCCAACTGCACCCTGTACTTAGATAGAGCCTCCTGGGGAGGATAAGCCTTGACGCAAATAGTCCTTAGGGGCGTACATCTGCTGTGGGGAGATAAGATCGAGCTCCGGATCGAGAGGGGGAAGATAACCGATATACAACCTGCCGAGACCGTGGACGGTGAACTACTCATCGCGCCGGGCCTTGTGGATCTACAGGTGAACGGCTACTTGGGCTTAGACCTCAACTCGCCTGACCTACGTCCAGAAGACCTGCACACCCTGGCCCAGCATCTAGCAGCTTGGGGAGTAACAGGATTCCTACCCACGCTCATCACTAACTCCGACGAGGCGCTGGAGCACCTGTTGGAGACGATCGCCATCTCGATGTCGGCGCACATTCCCTTGGCAAGTATGATCATGGGCATGCACCTGGAAGGGCCGTTTATCTCGCCAGAGGATGGACCCAGGGGCGCCCACCCTACCGAGCACGTCCGACCTCCTGACTGGCAAGCTTTCAATCGCTGGCAGAGGGCAGCGGGCGGTAGGATCAAGATCCTCACCCTATCGCCAGAGTGGCCAGAAGCCCCAGGGTTCATATCCAAGTGCGCGTCCACGGGCACCCTCGTGGCCATAGGTCACACCGCCGCTTCCCCTGAACAGATAAGACAAGCCGTGAACGCTGGCGCACGGCTATCGACCCACCTAGGCAACGGCGCTCACCCGATGCTCCCCAGGCACCCGAACTACCTGTGGGAGCAGCTGGCCTGCGACGAGCTGTGGGCCAGCTTCATAGCTGATGGCCTCCACTTGCCGGCCGCCTTCATCAAGGTGCTGCTGCGGGCTAAGGGCGACAAGGCAGTGATCGTCAGCGACCTCGCCCCACTGGCTGGCCTGCCCCCCGGCAGGTACCACAGCAGCGTGGGAGGGGAGGTGGTGCTGACATCCGATGGCAAGCTGCAGCTGGCCCGCAACCCATCTCTCCTGGCGGGAGCGACCCGCACGCAGCTGCAAGCGATCAACTACCTGGTGGCTGCAGGACTCTGCACCCGTGCGGACGCCTGGCGCAGAGCATCCACCCTGCCCGCCAAGCTGCTCGATCTCTGGCCCTTGGGCACGCTGCGCCCGGGAGCTCCCGCCGACCTAGTGGTGCTGCGCGAGGGGAGCGAAGGTCTCCAGGTGTTGGCCACGATCAAGGGCGGAGAGCTCGTGCATGGAGATCCTCAGATAATTGCCTGCAACAGGTAAGAGCATAGAGCAGATGTTGGCGCAATAATTGCTGCTGTTCAACCACGAACCCAAGGGAGGTAAGGCGATGACGAACGGGAGGATCGGCAGGAGGGAGTTCATCGCGGGAGCGGCGGTCCTAGGAGCCAGCACGCTGCTTCCGGTTGGGGGCAGCAAGGCCAGGCGAGGACGCCGACTGGGTAGGGGTTTTGTGCGGGTGGTTGGCGACCGCTTCTTCCTTGGAGGACGATCCTTCTACTTCGCGGGGACGAATAACTACTACATGCACTACAAAAGTCACAAGATGATAGACGACGTGCTGGCGGACGCCGCAGCTATGGGGCTCAGGGTACTCCGATGTTGGGGGTTCATAGATGGGCAGCCCGCAGATGGCTTCGTCATGCAGCCCGAGCCCTACACCTACCCTGAGGAGGGATACGAGCGCATCGACTACACAGTGTGGAGGGCACGGCGCTATGGTCTCAAGCTGGTGATAGCTCTCACCAACAACTGGCCCGACTTCGGGGGTATGGAACAGTACGTGCGCTGGTTCGGCGGCTCCAGCCACGACGACTTTTACACCAACCCCGAGATCAGGATAGCCTACAAGGCCTACATGCAGCACTTCATCAGCAGGCGCAACCGCTACACTGGCTTGCGCTACAAAGACGATCCCACCATCATGGCCTGGGAGCTAGCCAACGAGCCCAGATGCCAGTCGGACACCACCGGCCTCACGCTGCGTAGGTGGGTGGATGAGATGAGCACCTTCATCAAGCGCCTAGACAGACATCACCTGGTGGCGATAGGCGACGAGGGATTCTACCGACAGACCGGACGCACCGACTGGACGCGCAACGGCTCCCAGGGAGTCGACTGGGAGTCCTTCTTGGAGCTGCCCAACGTGGACTACGCCACGTTCCACCTATATCCAGACCACTGGGAAAAGGACCTTGACTGGTGCGCAGACTGGATAAGAGACCACATACGGGACGCTCGCGGCAAGAAGCCAGTGGTGCTGGAGGAGTACGGCTACCGCGACAAGGCCACGCGCGACGAAGTGTATCGCACCTGGACGCAGATCGTGTACGAGGAAGCGGGCAGCGGGGACCAGTTCTGGCTGCTCACCGGCATCCAGGATGACGGCACGCTGTATCCCGACTACGACGGCTTCAGAGTGGTCTACCCTAGCAGCACCGCGGCAGTCCTGTCCGAGCACGCCCAGGCGATGCGGGCGAAGAGATGCCTTCCTTAGTCGAGCCGCCGGCAGCTCTCGCGCTCCACCAGCTCGGTGGGCAGCAGGACCTGACGAGGCTCCATCTCCGGCTGCTCTATCCTCTCCAGGAGCAGCCGCACGCACTCGTGTCCTATCCGAGCTATGGGCTGGGCTATCGTCGTGATGGCCGGGGTGGTGGCCTCCGAGTACACGATGTTGTCGAAGCCCACCACCGATATGTCCTCCGGCACACGTAGCCCACTAGCCTGCAGCTCCTTGATGACGCCCATAGCCATCAGATCGTCGAAGACGAACAACGCCGTCACATCTATCCCCCTAGTGAGCAGTGCCCTTACCGCCGACCTGCCATCCTCGTACCTACCCCTACCGTAAACGACCCGCTCTGGCCCCAGCTCGACACCTGCCTCTCCCAGAGCGTGCATGAATCCCTGTGCTCTAAGGGTGTAGCCTTTTGCCTGCTCTGAGAAGAACCCTACGTAGCCTATGGCTCTGTGTCCCAAGTCCAGCAGGTACCTGCCGACAAGGTATCCCCCCTCGTAGAAGGCCACCTGCACCTCGTCCACTCCCAGATCCGGCACCTCGTTGTTGGCGATCACCAAGGGAATATCGGCATGGGTGATGCGCTCAACCAGTGCTCTCAGGTCGGCCCCTGGTGCCGACATCAGCACTATGCCATCCACTCGCCTGGAGATAAGCACGTCTATGTACCTCTCCTGCTTCTCGACCGACAGATCGGAGTTGCACAGTATCACGCTGTAGCCCGCCTCATAGCCCGCATCCTCCACGGCGCGGGCGACCTCCGCGAAGAACGGGTTGGAGTTGTCCGACACGATGAGGCCGAGGCTGCGGGTACTCCTCCTTCGCAGGCCCCGGGCCACGTAGTTCGGGCGGTAGTCCAGCTCCTCGATCGCTGCCCTCACCCTCTGTGCCGTCTCGGGATCTATCGGCTGCACATTATTGATGACTCTGGAGACGGTAGCTATCGATACCCCCGCCCTGCGAGCGACGTCGTGAATCGTAGTCAAAGCCCACACCCCAAACTCATGATCTCTAGCAAATATACAGGATGTGGGCTAGCAACACCCTCCCTGCCTTATGGCCTGGATGATCTGCTGGAAGAGCTGCAGGTCCTGGCAGAAGTCCTCCGGAGATGTCTTGGGGGTCTCGTTGCGCGTGACCACATCGTGGAAGTACTCCATCTCATGGGTGTAGGGATCCTTGAAGGTGGGCCTGATCTCCTCCACCCTGTACTCATCTCCCTCGGTCCTGCAGAGGAACAGCCTAGTGGGTAGATGGCGGATATAGGGCGTGTCGTACTGCACCCTGATGCTCTCCTTGGGTCCATACACCTCCAAGTGGGCATCAAACCTCCTCTGCTCATCCACCATGGTCTCGAACATGCCCAGGTAGCCCTCAAACTCCAGGATAGCCACTATCCGCCTGCCACTTGCCCAGCTGGCGGCGCTCACCACCCTCTTGGGCATGCCCACCAGCTCTCTCATCGCCGACAGATCGTGGCTGGAGAGGCCACACAGCAGCCTGTAGGTGTTGTATAGGTCCCTAGGGCCATCGCCCACTGCCTCCCTAGTCAGCTCTGCGGCCCTGCGACTCCTGTCCTCGACAAGCTCCGCCGGGATATCATTGTACCTGTGCACCACGGAGGACTGCTCTATGATCAACCTGTTCTCCCCTATGATGTCCCTCACCCTTACGTAGTTGATCTGCGACAGCTCCTTGACCAGCTGCACGCCCTGCAGGAAGGCAGGAGCGTACCTGCGCATGTAACCCACCATCACCTGCCTGCCGCTGCGGTCCCTCTCGGCGATGATCTGCTCGGCCTCCCGCAATGTCAGGCACATCGGCTTCTCCACGAACACATGCTTGCCCTCGCGCAGCGCTGCCACCACCGCGTCCGTGTGGTACTCGTCGCTGCTGAGCACCATCACCGCGTCCAGATCGTCCCGCTGGACTAGCTCCCTGTAGTCGGTGTACCTCCCCTCCACACCGTACCTGTCTCCCATAGCCTTCACCAGGCCCTGAGAGACATCACAGATCGCCCGCACCTCATACCTGTCGGACAGGCTCTCCAACACCGGCAGGTGGATGATCTGCGCCACCTCCCCTAAACCGATCAAACCCACTCTCACCTTACTCATACCCAATTCCTCTCCTTTCCTTGCGCATTATGTAAATTCAAACTCCTATCCCTTCACCGAACCCGCCACTGCTCCATAGATCATGTAGCGCTGCACTAGGGGGAACAGCACCAGGGTAGGCAACATCGCCAAGGTAGCCGACGCCATAAGGCTTCCCCAATCGGAAGTATACTGCTGTTGGAACAGCTGGATGCCGACCGGGATCGTCATCTTTGAGGTATCCCGGAGGAATATACTGGCTATAAGGTACTCGTTGTACGAGAACAGGAAGGTGAAGATAGCCACCGCGGCCGTCCCCGGCCCGGAGAGCGGCAGCACCACCCTCGTGAACACTCCCAGCCTGGAGCACCCATCCACCTGCGCAGCCTCCTCGAGCTCCCTAGGAATGGAATCAAAGAAAGCTCTGAACATCCAGGTAGCAAACGGCAGGTTGGCTGTAGTATACAACAACACCACCGACCAATAGGTGTCCACCAGCCCCAAGTTGCGAAACAAAATGAACAGGGGAATCAGCGCCATGATGAGGGGGAACATCTGGGCCATCAACAACAACCGAGAATACCCTCGGAGGATGGGAGAGCGAAACCTGGACAGGGCGTAGCCGGCCATAGAGGCCAAAATGATGCTCAGCACCGTCTGCACGCCGGCCACGATCAAGCTATTGCGGAAGAACGTCCAGTAGCTGGTCCGAGAGTTGAGGTTTATGTAGTTCTGTAATGTTACGTGCTCTGGGATTATGCTGCTTGAGGACAGGATCTCCTCCGTTGTTCGCAGCGAGTTCAACACCATGGTGATGATCGGGTAGTTCACGATGAAAGTTATTACCACCAACAAGGCCACGGTGAGCCATTTGCCACGATTCCTAAGCATCATCAATCCTCCCTCTCCTGATACCTCAGTATCAGGATCGATAGTATCGACAAGATCACTAGCATCGTGAACGCTATCGCCGTGCCTATGCCCACCATGTTGCCGGCGAAGGTGTAGCGGTAGGCCAGGACTATAAGGTTCTCGGTAGCGTTGGAAGGACCTCCCTGGGTAAGCAACCAAGGAGTATCGAAGTCGTTCACACTCCAGATGGTCATCAGGATCCACATCACCACCGATATGGTCTTGATGTGGGGCAGGGTAACGTACCTAAAGGCCGCCCACCTGCCCGCACCATCTATAGCAGCGGCCTCGTACAGGGACTGATCGATAGTCTGAAGCGCAGCTATCAGCGACACCATCATGAACGGAAAGCTCCGCCAGATCTTGATAACGATCACCGAGAGCATCGCTAGGTGCTCTGAACTCAGGAAGTAGTAGGGCCCCAGACCAAACCACGACAGAAAAACGTTCACGGAGCCGTGCTGGTCCTGTATGAGCCATCGCCAACTGGTGATGGAGACTATCGATGGGATGATCCAAGGTATGAGCAAGGCCACCCTGAAGAAACCCTTGCCAGGGACCTCGCGTGCAAGCACCAGCGCCAGCCCAAGCCCCACAAGGTAACTGCCGAAGACCGCAAAGAAGGCAAATATAGCGCTGAAGTACAGAGCGTGTACGAAGTCGGGCATGCTCCATAGCTTCACATAGTTGCTAAGGCCCACGAACTGGCCTGTGTCCAGCAAAGAACCGTTCTTCAGGCTATAGTAAAAGCCGGTGACGAACGGATAGAGCTCTATCAGGCAGATCAGAGCCAACGAAGGTAGCAGCAGCAAGTACGGTAGGGGCTCTAGCCTACCACGCCTGCCAACAAGCGAGAGGTTTGACACCTCCTGTTTAGGGATCGAAGTGCTCATAAGCTTACCCCCTGAACTCCTACTAATAAGGGGGAGCTAGGCTCCCCCTTAGCCCCTAGGATTCTCCCATTATCGCCTTGAGCTGCGGCTCGGCCTTCTGCATGGATTCCACCGGATCCTTGCCCTGCAGGATATCCTGTATCAGTGTCTGCATGACTCCCTGCCCCTCCACGGCGTTAAGCTGAGGGAATATGGAAGGAGCATGGGTGGCGACGGTTTTGCCACCCGGCACCCACTTATCATTGATGAAGCTAAGCTTGGGATCGTTCTTGAAGTAGGGGTCGGAGGCAAACGACTTACGGGCCGGCAGCTGTCCGTTATGGCCCTTAGTCCACAGCGGCTTTTGATTCTTGGACCACCACTTGAGGAACTCCATGGTGGCCTCTGGATCCTTGGTCTGCTTGTACAGCATGATGTTGTTGATCCAGTAAACCGTACCCAGGTCACCGTGAGGGCCCTTGATGGGAGGTAGGATGGCCATTTTCTTAGCAGTGTCAGCTGGAAATCCCTGGTCAAAGCCCGGGCCATCGATCTTGAGCGCAGCCTCTCCCCTCCCGAACGCCTTGCTGGCATCGTCTCCGGAGTACCCTGCACTCGCGGGCGACACTGAGCCATCCTTGACAAGAGATGATAGATACTTGATCGCCTCCACATTACGGGAGTTCATCCAGTCCAGCTTCCTGTCCTTCGTGAATATCCCACCCCCATTGTTCAGGATGAAGAAGTACAGGTAATGCGTGCCACCTGTATCGTTGGAGGCTACCATACCGTACTTGCCGTTACCAGTAAGCTGCTTGAGAGCAGCGCGGAGCTCATCCCAGCTAGTGGGTTCCTTCACCCCAGCTTTCTCAAACATATCTGTACGGTACCAGGGTATACGGATATCAATGGCCCAAGGCAACGCAACGTAGTGACTATTGTATTTGAGGATATCCACGGAGCCGGAGACAAAGTCCTCGAGCTCACCGCTCTTGCGCCACTCCTCCACGACCTCGTCCACCGGGAGGATCGCACCCGAGTCGTAGAACTGTACTGCCTGGTAACCCGCGCCAGTGCTGATGTCCGGGGCTGTGCCAGCACCGATGGCGGTGGTGAAGGTCTGATACCAGTTGTTCCAAGGGATCGAGCGGTAATTCACCTGGATGCTCTTGTGTTCATCGTTGAACTGTTTGACTAGATCCTTTGCCGTCTGGATGTACTCGGGCGGCCCCCAGACCATGTCCCAGAAGTCGAGCCTGACAGGGTTGGATCCACGCGAGGTGGACCCTCCACTCACCTGCGTGGCGCTGGGAGTGGACGCACCCGGCGATCCACAGGCCGCCAACCCACCACCAAAGGCGATCGCCACCCCTACTGCCGAGGACATCTTGAGAAACTTCCTACGCGAGACACCACCATTGTACGCCGACATCTACCTTTCCTCCTGTTCTGTAAACGTTTTCATGAAAAGGTTTACAGAGATGATAGCTGCTCCACCTGCCCTTGTCAATACCTTTTCGCCGCGATCTTGACGCTGGCTTACGGGCACGGATAAACTTGAAAGCCATGGTATCGGAGCAAGCGCGACAACACCCATTGCAGCTGACGCTGACGGATATGGGCGTCGAAGGGTCCGCGGTGGGCCATCAAGACTCCCGTACGTGGTTCGTGGACTTCGGCATACCCGGCGAGGAGGTGCTTGTCCAACCGGAGCAGGAGAAGCGCAGGTACTCCACCGGCAGGGTGCAGGAGGTGCTCACGGCCTCCCCCCACAGGGTGGACCCTCCCTGCCCCTACTTCGGCACCTGCGGTGGGTGCCAGTGGCAGCACATGACTTACGAGCACCAGCTGGAACTCAAGAAGAAGCTGGTCGTCGACCAGCTTGTCAAGCGCGGCGGGTTCGACTCCCCCCCTGTGACGGACACATTGCCCTCACCCCAGCCCTACGGCTACAGGAACCACGCGCGCTTCTCGATCGACGAGGAGGGCAGGCTGGGCTACGTGTCTAGGCCCGGCAGCGGGCGACGATTCATGCAGATAGAGCGTTGCCTCATCCTGCACCCATGGATCAACGAGGCGCTCCGCACCTTTCAGGGCAAGGCGGCGGGGCACCATCAGGTGCAGGTGCGCTACGGGGTCCACACGGGGGAGTACCTGGTGTTCCCCGACCTCAACGCCGTGGAGCCCTCCATACCCTCCGGCCAGCGATTCTACCACGAGGAGCTGCTGGGGCACAGGTTCAGGATCTCCGACTCCTCCTTCTTCCAGACCAATACGCTGCAGGCAGAGAGGATGGCCCAGCTGGTGATCGAGAGGTGCCAGCTGAGGGGAGAGGAGATCGTGGTGGATGCCTATGCCGGTGTGGGCACGTTCGCCGTGCTGCTTGCACCACGGGCGCGTCGGGTGATCGCCATCGAGGAGTCGGCGGCGGCCGCGGCGGACGCCATGGTCAACATCCAGGGTATCTCCAACATCGAGTACATCCGTGGCAAGACCGAGGAGGCGCTCGAGACGATGACGGAGCATCCCCAGGTGCTTATCCTGGACCCGCCGAGAGTGGGATGCCACCCCAGGGCTCTGAGGGCTGTGATGTCGCTGAGCCCCGACAGGATAATATATGTCTCCTGCAATCCTGGCAGCCTGGCGCGCGACCTGCGTGTGCTGTGTGATGGAGGCTACCAGCTGGTGGAGGTCACCCCGGTGGATATGTTCCCTCAGACCCATCACATTGAATGCGTGGCGACCTTGGTCCATAGCTAGCTTGCGCTGGTCTATAATAGAAATAAATTTGTCCATGGGTGGTGAACATGAGGCTGTTGGGGGCTTCGCCCCGTTCCTGGCAAGAGATAGAGGGCATAGCCACGCAGATCCTACGCGAGTGCTGCCCGGAGAGGCTCGTCGTCCCGGGCAGGGTGAACGTGCTCAAGATAGCGCAGGAGTACCTGCCCCGAGCCCACGGCGTGCTCTTCGCCGTGGGAGATACCCCTCCGGGGATCGAGGCCTACGTCCTGTTTGACACCCCTTTAGCTCCCCCTAGGCTGGTACTTTCCCCCAAGACGTATACCAGTCTGCTGGAGGAGGGTTCTAGGGCGCGATTCACCACCGCCCACGAGATAGGTCACGCCGTGATGCACCTGGCGGACTACCGGCGGCTTGGCAACGTGCTCACCAGGAGGATGCGGCTGGAGCCCTATAGGTCGGCCGAGAGGCAGGCAGACGTCTTCGCCTCCCGGTTGCTCATGCCCACCCAGGCTTTCCTACTGGCCCTGCAGGCACACGGGCCCGATCCCAAGAGGCTAGCCCTCGTCTTCGGGACCTCGCTGTCGGCCACACGGATACGCCTAAGAGAGTTGGGATAGCCGTGCACGCACCAGGCCGCTACCAAGCCAGCTGCGCAAGGGCACTGCCCTGCAGCGAGCTCTCTGCTAGCGGGGGATCAAGCTCGCCAAGCATCTCCGCAAGCTCTTGATAACTCCAGACATGGCTGCGGGGGGAGAACTCCACCCACTGCCAACAGGCAGCCAACTTCTCCAGATCCACATGCTGGGCCACCAGCTCGGCTGGCACCTCCACCTGTCCTTCCTCCGGGGACCAGTCGTCCGGATGGGATCGCAAGACGATCACGGGACCAAACCTATCTCTGCTCATCTCCACGGAGTACCTCATGGGCCGCCTCCAGCCTTTACCTAGGGACAACTAGAGTATATCACCATCCACACAGCGCTACCATACCTCCTGCAAGCTGCTATAACCAAAAAGCATGCAGTTTGCACAAAGTATAAGCCGAAGCGCTCCTCAAGCAATTGCAACAGCCGCAAGATAGTGATAGTCTATATTGTCTATCTTTTTAGTATAGTATATGCAATCATTCATTCGGTTGACACAAGGAGGGTATTCATGGCTGTAGCAAGGTCACGTGGGATCTCGGAGGATGGATGGTCGGTGATACTTGGGTTGTTCCTGGTCGTAGCTGTGTGGTTGGCGTACGTGTTGGGCAGGAGGTTGGACTTCCTGCAGCATGCCATCCCACAGCCCTGGCCACAGACTTCGCTGGCGAGCTACTTCGCAGCTCACTGGTGGGAGTTTGCCCTGCTGTGGCTGGTGTTGCTCTTGCTGACGGGCATCGCTGTGCGGGCCCTGGGCATCCAGCTCCCCGAGTACGTCGCAGGCTTCACGCTGCTGTACGCTTTATCTTTGCTGGTGCTGATCATGGGCAGCCAGCAGACGCTAAAGAAGTACGGGCTGGAATACCCTTTCTGGGCGCTCGTAGTCGGGCTGGTGATAGGCAACTTGTTTACCCTACCCAGCTGGTTCAGGACAGCATCCAGTCGCACGGAGCTGTTCATCAAAACTTCCATAGTCCTGCTTGGTGCCAACCTACCGTTCTCCATCATCACTAGGTCTGGCCCCAGAGGATTCCTAGAGGCGCTCATCATAGTCGTTGCCGGGTTCATAGTTACTTTCTTGGTGGGTTCCAGGCTGGGCATCGACCCCATATACCTAGCAGTGATAGGGGCAGGGGCCTCGGTCTGTGGGGTTTCCGCAGCCATAGCTGTGGGTAACACCGTGCGAGCCAAATCCCGCCAGGTGGGATACGTGGTATCGCTCGTGGTGCTGTACGGACTGGTGCTGATATTCGTCTTGCCGCTTTTGGTCAAGCTGTTCGGTCTCTCGCAGACCGTGGGCGGTGCCTGGATCGGCGGCTCGGAACTGGCAGATGCCTCGGGCGCAGCGGCAGCAGCCATCCTGGGAGATGAGGCTGTAAAAGCCTTCTCCCTGGTCAAGTTGAGCCGCGACGTTCTAATCAGCTTCATCTGCCTGCTGTTCGGGGCAATAGCAGCAACCCGATGGCAGGCCCCGACCGATGCGGCGGAGGGAGGATCGGCCCTCTCGAGGCTCTGGGCCAGGTTCCCTAAGTTCGTGCTCGCGTTCATAGCGGCATCTCTGCTATCTACCTGGTGGCAGGGGCACTACGGTCAGGAGTTCGCGAGCGACTTCACAGGTAACCTCAACGCCGCGCGCACCTGGCTGTTCACCTTGACCTTCCTGGGCATAGGCCTGGGCACGCGCTTCCGTGACATGCAGGAGGTGGGCGGCCCTGCCATCAGGGTGTTCACTGCGACGGTGCTTGCCAACGTCCTGCTGGGGGGATTGCTAGCCGTTTGGCTATTTGGATGATCTTGGGCACAGGCAGGGGGTAGGGGCCCCTACCCCCTGCACATATCTAGCTCCTCTCCCTGGATAGAGCCTGTAGCTCCCTCTCCAGTCTGCCGACCCTTTCGTTGAAAGCTACCACGCTAGCTGCAAGGTCCCGAATGGTACCGATGCGCTCCAGCCTGCGCGGGGGCATAGAAGCCACTTCGGGAAAGTGACGAGTGAGCACCTCCCAAGCCTCGGCGTCCTCCAGGATCTCCTTGAGCGGAGTGTCGAGAGTCACTGGAGGATACCTGTGGGCCTCGAAAGCATATCTCCAAACGTGCTCGCCACTCCCCACCTCCACCTCTTGACCGGAGCCCGGGAGCACGACCTGCGCGCTGGTGTTGGGGGGAACCACTACTCGCACCTCGATCTCACCCCCCTCGGTCCTCCAAGAGCACTCGGCCGTGCCATAGGGGGTTACGTGCCTGGCACGGGCGTAGGACAAGCCGCCTCCAGGCACCGGCTGTACTCGCAGCTTGCGGTAGCCAGGCTCGGCGGGCGCGAGCCCACCCACCACGCGGTGCAGCCAGTCGGCAACCGCCCCCAGCGCATAGTGGTTGAACGAGGTCATCTCCCCGGGGTTGACGGAGCCATCGGGGCGCAGGCTGTCCCATCGCTCCCAGATGGTCGTAGCCCCCATGGTCACTGGATACAGCCAGGAGGGACACTCGCGGCTCATCAAGAGGCGATAAGCGACGTCATGGTGTCCGGTCGCGCACAGCGCGTCGCAGATGAGGGGCGTGCCCACGAAGCCGGTACCTATCTTGTACCCTTCAGCGCGCACCAGCTCGGCCAACCTCTCCCCAGCGTGCTGCCTCTGCTCCTGGGTGGGTAGCAACGCAAAACCTATCGCCAGTGAGTAAGCTGTCTGAGCATCACTCACCACCCTCCCGTTGGGAGTAACGTACTCACGGTTGAACGCCTCACGCACCTCACTAGCCAGGCCAAGGTACTCCTCGGCCATGTCCTGCATACCTAGTACCTGGGCAGATAAGCCCACTATCTCCGCAGATCGCGCGAAGTACGCGCTGGCTACTATGTAAGGATCCGTCCTGGCGGCCGCTGGATTGTCGGGAGGTGCCGCAGGATCCAGCCAGTCACCGAACTGGAACCCTTTGTTCCACAGCCTGGCGGGGCCAGCAATGGTCTTGATGCAGTCCACCCAAGCACGCATGCTTGGCCATTGGGCCTCCAACACTCCGGCATCGCCATAGCGCTGATAGAGCACCCAGGGCACTATTACCGCAGCGTCTCCCCAGGCTGCTGCCGGGATGACTTGGCCCCCGAGCGCATTAGGGACGACGAAGGGCACAGCACCGGACTCGTCCTGATCCAGCGCGACATCCCGCAGCCAAGAGGTCAGGAAGCCGGAGGCATCATATATAAAGCACGCAGCAGGTGAGAACACCTGTATATCTCCTGTCCATCCCAGACGCTCATCCCGTTGCGGACAATCGGTGGGAATGTGCAGGAAGTTGCCCCGCATGCTCCACACCACGTTCTCGTGCAGCCGCTCCACCAAGGGGTCCGAGCACCCAAACCACCCTATTCGCTCCATGTCCGAGTGACACACCACCGCCACCAGATCCTCAGCTCTCAGCTCCCCAGGCCACCCCTCCACCTCCACATACCTGAACCCATGGAAGGTGAACCTGGGCTCCCACTCCTCCTCTCCCTCCCCTCGCAGCACGTACTCGTCCGTGGCACGGGCGGTGCGCAGCGTCCGCGTGCACAATTCTCCTCCCTCCAACACCTCCGCATGCCTCAACCTCACCCTCTGCCCTCTGGGACCGCTCACCCTCAGCCTCACCCTCCCCACCAGGTTCTGCCCGAAGTCCACGATCGTCTTGCCTGAGGACGAGCGCAGGATCTCCCTTGGGGCCACCTCCTGCGTCCTGCGCGCGGGCACCTCCAGGGGCTCCAGCGACTCCGTGGGCCACCCCAGCTCCCTCGTGCCAGCCCACTCAGAGTCATCGTACTCGGGGGTGGACCACCCAGGCATCTCCAGTCGGGCATCGTACACCTCCCCATCATAGATGCCAGACTCCAGGATCGGCCCCCTATGGGCACGCCAGGAACCATCCGTGACCACCACCTGCCTGCTTCCGTCCTCAAGCTCCACCTCCAGCTGTGCCAGCAGCGCCAACCTCTCCCCATATAGGTTGCGCCTGCCTCCCCCAAAACCCAGCCTGCCTCGGTACCAACCATCTCCCAAGATGGCCCCCAGGCAGTTTGCACCCTCCTGCACTAGCTCTGTGACGTCGAACGTCTCGTATAGCAGCCTGTGCCTGTAGCTCGTCCAACCGGGAGACAGCACGTGATCCCCCACCCGCCGCCCGTTGAGCTCCACCTCGTACACCCCAAGCCCCGTCACGTACAGCCTGGCTCGCCTGACCCCGCCGGGCAGCTCGAAGGTCTTGCGCAGGTAGGGACAGGGATTGGCCACGGAGGTGTCCTCCTCCCAATCAGGAGTGATGAACGCCCCCTGCCAATCATCCCTGGCGAGCAGCCCCACCTCCAGCCACTGCAGCTCGCTCCAATCCGACTCCGACCCATCCTCCCCCCACACCCTGACCCTCACCCCAGCCCTCTGCCTGGATCCCAGAGACTCAAAAGGCCAGGCCACCCACACCGACTCCCCGGACTCCACCCTGCCGGTGCTCCCCACCAGCTGGCCACCCCCATCGTACAGCTCCACCTCGTAAGCCGCCTGCCGCCAGTCCCTGAGGTCCGTCTCTACCCTCCAGGACAACCGGGGTCTACCAGTGCCCAGCCCCAGACCATCGCGACTCCGCTCAACCCTCACCCTGTCTATCCTCAACACTTTGCGCGCTCCCTCCTGTGTGCGTTCATGTCTGATTTTGACCATCATTGTAAACCAATACAACAAATAAATACAACTACACGCACACAAATAACTAGCTACCTAGCTGGGCGTCTGTACAGATACTTCTGCACGGTCTCGAGCAGCAGGGATCTGGGCACGGGCTTCTGCAGGTAGCCCTCGCAGCCCGCCTGCATGGCACGGCTCATATCCTCTACTCCCAACCGCGAGGCCGTGAGGGCCACCACCGGGATATCGCGTGTGGTGGGATCTGCCTTGATCAGACGAGTGACCTCGTAGCCATCCATCCTCGGCATCTGTAGGTCCATCAGTACCAGATCCGGCAGGTGCTCTCGACACAGCTGCAAGGCTTCGTGCGGATCGCTCGTCGTGAGTACCTCGCAGGACTCCTCTAGCTCCAGCATGTCCCGCATGAGGCTGAGGGTAACGGGGTTGTCGTCCACGATGAGGATCTTGGGCTTGCTCATCCGCCAGCTCCCACTAACACCCGCCAACTACATTATTATGCACATCTCGCGATGCTTGTCACCCCAGGATGTAGATCACCCGGTAGATGTGCCACCACAGCTTGCCGCCCTCCCACACCAGCCTGAGGGGATTACCTCCCTGTGGCTCCACGTGCCGAAAGATATCCAGCAGCGTCAGGTGCTTCCCTCGGGGTGGGTGCGCTGCCTTCCAGAACTCCAGGGTCTCCGTCCAGGGGATGATGTTGTCCCGACGATCGTGCATCAGGAACAGCTCGGCCCTCAGGCCGCCCATATAGGTGGAGGGAGAGATACGTCTCAGATAATCCTGCATGGGAAGAGGGAGGGCGGCTATTCTACTGGGCATCCTGGAGGGGTCCCGCTCTAGCAACATGAGCGCGGTAGCCTTACCCTCTGGACTAAGACCTGGCGGCACCGTGTGCGCCTTGCCGTCCAGCAGGGGCTGGATGGCCCGCCTGTCCCCCTCCGAGAGGTAGGACAGCAGCTCGGTTCTGAGCACCTGCAGCGGCACCGGCGAAGGCTGCCACTCCCGCCACTGGCCGCCCACTTGGATCTCGTGGGTAACGAGCGCCGACAGTAGCGTGCGGGCGTCGTAGTAAGCCCCAAACAGATCCACTAGCCGCACCTCTTGGGAGATACGCGGGTCAGAGGCCGCTATGGCCGTTATCGAGCCTCCGACGCTGATGCCGAAGAAACCTACCCTGTCGGGATCCACGTAGGGTCTCTGCCTGAGCCACTTGAAGGCCGCTACCGCTCCCTCCTCCTCGCCCGGACGCACTCGGAAAGCTGACAGGGTGGGCGACACCGGTACCATCACCACCACGCCGGCACGCGCCAGCGCCCTCGATAGGCGCACCACGTGGGGGTTCTGATGCTCCGGCCCTATCCCTATGTAGAACACGAGTGCTCCGAAGCGGCCTTGACCAGCTGGGCGGTAGATCCAGGCATCCCACGATGCTCGTCCAACGGGGAACTTCGTCTGCACCACAGTGGGCGGACGAGTGAAAGCCCGCATGGGGTACACAGGTGAGTTTGGAAACACCTCAAAGGCGATACCGGTAGTTTTGAGTGCCACCCTACCAGGGTACGACCACAGCAGGAGTACCAGGATCACCAGCAGGGCCAGGAGTATCTTCTTGACCATGGGCAGCCCCTACAGCCCAAGGGAGGATAGCAGCTCCCTCATCCTCTCCAGGGTACTCTCCACCAACGCTCGATGCTCAGGATGGTTCAGCCACCTACTGACACCAGAAGGGTGCGGGAGTGGTACCCACCACCTTCCGTCTCGATGGAACAGCTGCCCCACGGCCTCCACAAGGGGCATTCTGCCCAGAAAGCGCTCTATCGCCATCGAGCCAACAAGCAGAACGATCAAGGGATCGATCAGCTCTACCTCCCTTTGAAGGAAGGGCGCACACAGCTCCACCTCCCGAGCTGACGGCTTCCTGTCTCCCTTTCCCGAGGGAGCCTTCCCTGGGTAGCAGCGTGTGAGGGAGGTAAAGTACACCCGCCTGTCCTGCTCCTCCAGCGGTACGCCGGCCCTAGCTATCCAGCCACGCAGCAGCTTGCCCCCCGGGCCGGAGAAAGGCTTCCCAGCGATCATCGTGCGCAACCCTGGGGCCTGCCCTATGACCATCACGCGTGCGCTCACGTGGCCATAGGCCACAGGGCGAGCTTGTGGAAGGAAGCCCTCTAGCTCGCACCGCCGGCAGGCCAGAATCTCGCCATGCAGCTGCGTCAGCGCATCCATAGTAATATAAGTATATACTTGGTATCGGCGCTTGGGATAATTGAGCCACTAAAGGAGGACACTGTGGGTCGTAAGGATATCATCCTGGAGCAGGTACAGGTGGGCTGGGAGTCCCTGCTCAAGCTGGTAGAGAGCCTGTCTTACGAGACGTTGGTGATGCCGCCAGCTTACGGCGAATGGAGCATCAAGGACCACGTAGCACACATCTGCGCCTGGGAGAAGAGCCTCATCGCCCTGATCGAGGGCGTGCCCCGGCACCAAGCCATGGGGATAGACGAGCGGGCCTACGAGAGTGGTACGGAAGAGGCTAATAACGCCATCTACGCCCTCAACAAGGATCGTCCGCTGGCGGAGGTCCTGCAGGACTTCCGAGACACCCACTCGAAGCTCATGGATAGGCTGGGAGAGCTTACCGAGGAGGACCTATTCGACTATCGACCGTACGAGGATAACGATGCCTGCCTGGTGGAGTACGTGCTGGGCAACACCTGCGACCACTACGCCGAGCACCTGGAGACTATAAGGTCTTTGGTTACCCGCACCTAGGAGGCTCCTCCCACTAAGTACTCAACATCCAAGCTCATCAGGTCTTTGTTGCCCCAGACGATGACCTCCGGATACTCCCCCACCACAGCGTAGACCTCGGCCAGGATGCCCTCCAGCTCCCGAGCCGAGGGGGGAATATCGCCATACTGCCGGGCATGGATCTCATGAACGACCTCGAGCACGCGCTGCCTGTTATAGGTGCTCGCGAGCACCTCCCTGAGCCTTGAGGCTTCCCGGCGAGCAAGCGGTCTGTAAATATGCAGCACCCCTGTGGTCACACAATACTCCGCGTAGCGATCCCCGGTTATACCTTGAGCACGCAGCAACAATAGATAGGAAGACCCTGGATCTGGTAGAGCCTCAGGATCGCCCCTGCACACCGGGTACGCTCCCAACGCCCTCAGATACCTACGCACTTCTATCTCCACCCTGGCCAATATATCAGGACGCTCCAGTTCTGGCGCCCCCAACCCTTCCGCCTCCACTCGCCAGCTATCGGGGTCGCACTGCACCTCCAAACGGCACTGCAAGCTCCCTAGCAGGGCACGGAGCCGCGCTATCAGCTCAGACCGCTGTGCGGGATCCAGCTTGGCCGGTACCCTGACGGTCAGGACGGCCTTCACAGCCACCTCCTTTCCACGATCTCTCATCACCCTACTAGAGGATTGTGACAGCTAGTATGTCACGGCGGTCTAGTCCACGAGGCCTGGTACCTCGCTCCTCACCTTGCCCAAAGAGCGAGCGTACAGCGCTACCAGCGGAGCGAGAAAACAGCTCGACAGAGCCAGTCCGATCCGCAGGGAGAGCAGCGTTGACAGCCCGCCCACGGCAGGGCCCAGCACGAACTCCCCCAAAGAGTGCGCCTGCCCGCTGACCGAGATCACCGTGGCCCTTACCCTGCCCTCGATGCCATGGTTGATCCAGGCCATGTACAGGGGCTGATGCACTCTTCGAGCTACGGTCATAGCCCAGTAGGCCAACAGACCCACTGCGAAGTTCGGCGCCAGCGCGAAGGCCAGAGCCCCCAGCATGATCACGGCATCAGTGCCCATGAGCAGCCCTATGATGGTCCTGGGCGACGTGTCCGAGAGGCTCGAGCGCACGCTGCGGAGCACCAGGGATGCCAGCAGTGGGTTGAAGGCCATCGCCAATCCCAGCCACACCAGCCTATCGAGGCCACCCACCGCGGGCAGTCCTATGTCCTGTATGAAGTGTGGCTGCCACAACCGATCGAAGCCCTCGCTGAAGCCCCCCATCATAACCGCTACCAGCAGTATCGTGCCCGCCAGTGCCCGGGTGCGCACCACCCTCATGCCGCCGCGCAGCGTGTCCGACATATCTCGGAGCCCTGCCCCTAGATACCCCTGGAGCCACACCTGGGCCCGCCTGGTGCTGTGGGGAGGCAAGCTCTCACGCATCAGCCAGACCAAGGCCACCCCCAGCGATAGCAAGAGCGCTCCCCCGAGCAGGAACGGTAGGCGCAGTTCCAGGCTCGATAGCCCCACGCCCAGCAGTATGCCCACGAAGGACGCAGCAGCCTCCACCTGGCCGGCGTGCAGGAAGGCGCCTCCGGCGTTCTCCTCGCCCACCTCGTCCGTCACCCAGGATTCGAGCGCGCCCTCTATGAAAGTGTAGGCAGCACCCTGTACCACCTGGCAGACCATGATCCATCCGAACACGGGCAGCAGCCCCTCCAGGACCGCGCCCATACCGAACAAGCAGGTACCAAGGATGACCGATAGCTTCCGGCTGTAGGTGTCGGCTATTACGCCGGTGGGGAGGTTGAGGACGAAGTAGGTGACCTCCAGGGCGGTGCCCACCAGCACGAGCTGGAGCGGGTTCAGGTGTGCCACCTCTAGCCTGTACACGCTGGACAGCGAGTAGATCCCCGCAATCAGCAGGGCGAGAGCGCCGCTGTAGATTAGGTACAACCTGTAAGCAGACAATGATACCCTCCATACAGACATCGTATTTATAGACAGCGATCTAGGGTAGATAGAAACGCGCAGGGCGAAGCTGCCCCGGAAGGACATGGAGGGTGCAACCTGAAGTATCTTCTCATGAGAGCAAGTGCTGCATTGTACGCCAACCGCTCAACATCTGTCAAGACCAAAGGTAGGGACGATGTATAATTGCTGCATCCGAAGATGAGCTTGAAGCGAGCACACAAGCTGTTGCTACCGGCGCTGATCCTCGTGGAGCTCGCGCTCGTGAGCCTCGACGTGCTGCAGCTCGAGCAGGCCATAGCCGTGGTGGTGGCCGTCGAGCTCGCGGCGAGCTTGTTGGCTCTGTACGGGCTGTGGGCTGGGATACGCAGGTTCCGCAGCAGCAGGGCCGCAGGCACGCCCTGGTGGGTAGCCATGGAGGACACCCTGGGGACAGTTATGCCGGATCTCGCTGCCAGAGCGGTCGTACTGGAGGTCAGGATGTGGATCCACCTGCTGGGCTGGCTCTTGGGCCGACGCCCCCGGGGTCCCCAGTACTTCAGCTACCATCGCAGGTCCTTCATCCCATGGTTGCTCCTCCTGGTCGTGTTCGAGCTGCCGGTGGAGGTGGTGTTAGCTGAGCTATTCATACCCTGGGAATGGCTGCGCTGGACGCTCCTGTTGCTGAGCATCTACGGCCTGATATGGGTGCTGGGCTGGCACGCCTCCCTCGTGATGCTGCCTCACGTGCTCGAGGACGACCGGCTCCTCATCAGGTCCGGCATCTTCCTCGAAGGAGCTGTATGGTATGCCGATGTGGTGCACCTAGAGGTCGGCAAGTTCGAGGTCAAGGAGAGGCGAGAGGGATTCTACGTGGATCCATCCAGGCACTCCGCTTGGCAGCTGCTGGGGGGCAGGGCGGACGTCAGGCTGAGGCTAGCCTCCCCGGTCAGCTTCCGGAGAGCCCTGCGCTGGACTCCCCCGATCGAGACGCTCCATCTCAGTGTGGACGAGCCTGAGAGGTTCGCCCAGGCGCTGAGGGGCAAGTTGAGAGAATCTGCAAATAGCTAAATCTGCACTCCCAACCCATGCGTATAGCTAGTGTGGAGGGAAAGGGCCCGACCCCTCATTGATGCGACCTATACAACATTGGGAAAGGAGAAACAACCATGGGTAGCATGGAGACCGAGCGCAGAGGTTTCTCGCGACGCGACTTCCTCAAGACCAGTGGTGCCGTGGCCGCAGGGCTGGTGGCCGTCATGGCAGCAGGAGGCAGCCCGATCGCCAACGGCAGAGCCTACGCGATGAACCTGCTGCAGGGCGCAAGTGACCTAGATATCCTCAACTTCGCACTCACATTGGAACACCTCGAGGCCACCTTCTACAAGTGGGTGGTGAGCGGCAAGTACGCTAGGCTGTCCGGCGACTCCCTAGTCGTGGCCACAGCTGTACGCGACCACGAGATAGCTCACGTGGACTTCCTCACCAAGGCGATCAAGGCCGCAGGAGGTAAGCCCGTGGGACCACTGGCCAACTACAAGTTCGAGGCGGTGGGCGATACGAGCAGCGCGGCCGGTATCCTCAAGATCGCCGAGACCCTCGAGGGAGTCGGCGTGGGGGCCTACACAGGGGCAGCACACTTGATCAAGAACGCTGACTACTTGTTCGCTGCCGCCCAGATAGAGCAGGTGGAGGCTCGCCACCACGGCGCATTCCGCTGGTTCAACGACACCAACCCCGCGGGAGGCTATCAGGACTTCCTGGGTCCGTCCTACGACGTGCCCACTGTGAAGAAGCAGATAGCTCCCATCATCAGCTAGGAGGAAGAAGATGAGCGAAAAGTATCTAGACGTACTCAACTACGCACTCACTTTGGAGCACCTCGAGGACGCACTCTATCACGATATCGTTAAGGCCGGCATCCTCACCGGACAGGCTCAGGCCTACGCCGAGGAATACGCCTACCACGAGCACCAGCACGTGGTGCTGCTCGAGAAGGTAATCATGGACGCTGGCGGCACGCCGGTCAAGAGACAGCCCAGCTACAACTGGCCCAAGTTCAAGAGCGAGGCCGAGGCAATATCCTTCCTGCGCACCGTGGAGGACGTGGGGGTGTCTGCCTACATCGGCCAGGTGACCAATCTACAGGGCAGTCCTTATCTCACCGCCGCGGTGCAGATCCACTCCGTGGAGGCCTACCACGCCACGGCCTGGAGGCTGGTGGAGCTCAAGATGGGCATAGAGAACGAATCCTATGAATATGCCGTGCCGTTCGCCTTTGCCACCTACGATAACGGCGGGGTCCGCACGAAGGAGCAGGTGCTCAAGGTCGTGTCCCCGCTCCTAGCAGGCATGCCGAGCACCGGCGCGGGAGGCATGGCAGGCGAGGATTCCAGGGGACTGCTGAGCGCGCTGGGCGTGGGCACAGCTGCGGCCGCAGTGCCATCGCGACTAAAAAGCTCACCGAGCGTAGGCAGGAGAGCTAGAGACATACCCCCTCCCTACAGCTGAGGGGAGAGACCTAAGGATCTCTCCCCTCGGTGCTTGTCCGCCCTTGCTAAGGATCTAGAGTCACCGACTCCCAGTGCTCCACTATCCTGCTGTTGCTTATCCTGTCGACTGCGTAGCCCCGCAGCTGCACCCTCCTGCCAGCTGGCGTCACCGCCCGGATCAGGGTCCTGTAGGACACAGTATCTCCGTCCTCCAGCAGATCCAAGACCTCCACCCTCAGCACAGGAAAGGCTCTAAAGGCTCGAGCTATAGACTCCCTTATGCCCTCAAGCCCCTCGGGCTGCCCCGGAGGCAGATCCCTATGCAAGACGTCAGGAGAGAAGTAGCGCTCGAGCCTATCTATGCGCCTGCGGTTGAGGACCTCATCCACCAGCCCCAGGATCAGCGTCTTGCCGTTCTCCACCATGCTTCGCGCCTCCAGGGGCAGCATACCAGCAATGTTTAAGGTCCCAATTAGGCCCGCATTAACGGAAGCTAAAGAAAAGTTGGGCCCCGCGCTGGGCGAGGCCCAACCGCTAGGAGCTACCTATGAGCACGCCGGAGGCGAACACCAGTGCTCCACCCAACACCACCTGCAGGACGGACTTCCAAAAGCTCATCTGGAAGTACCGGTAGCGGATGTAGGCGATAGCGATCAGCTCCAGACCTACCACCAAGAACGCCAGATACAGCGCCGCCCATACGTGGGGTATGAGGAACGGCAGAGTGTGTAGGATACCCCCTAGGAAGGTCGCCACACCTGTTATCACCCCCCTCACGAAGGGGTGACCTCTGCCGGTGAGGCTACCGTCGTCCGATAGCCCCTCTGAAAAGCCCATGCTGATGCCGGCACCCACCGCGGCCGCCGCCCCAACCAGAAACGTGACGTGCGGGCTGCGGGTCGCGAAGGCTGTGGCGAAGATGGGCGCGAGCGTAGAGACGGCACCGTCCATCAACCCTACCAGGCTAGGTTGCACCACCTTCAGGACGAAGTCCTTACTGTAGCCCGAGTGGGTAACCTCGGTGCCGCTCAGCCCCAGTTTATTCAGAACCCCAGTTGCCAACCTTTCCCTCCTCATCATATCTCACACCACTAATTTAGCATTATTCTAAACTAATTACAACTATAATTTACTATTTTTTATAACCCAATAATCGCTAAAATAGTTTGCAATATTCGTATATTCGTATATACTGATAATAGTCATTACCTAAAGGAGGTGCTTATGCCCTGGCAGTGGTGGAGATCAAATGTAGACGAGGTGGAGGCAAGCGAGGCCGCGACCAGGCTGAAGGCTGGAGAGGTGCAGGTCGTGGATGTGAGGGAATTGCACGAGTGGCTAGAGGAGCATGTGCCAGGATCAAGGCACATCCCGCTGGGCGAGCTTGCCAGCCGAGCTCATGAGCTCTCACCAAGGCTGCCGGTGTTCACCCTTTGCGCCAGCGGCCGCAGGAGCAAGGTAGCTGCTGAGATCTTGCAGCGAGCAGGCTATGAGCAAGTAGCGAGCATCAGGGGAGGAATCAAGGCTTGGAAAGCGAATGGCCACAGCGTGGTCTCAGGGAGGTAGATCGTGCATACCACCCTGCTGGCGATAGTTTTGGGAGGCGGCGTCGGATTGATGCTTGGCGCTATGGGCGGGGGAGGCTCCATCTTGGCCGTACCGCTGTTGGTCTACGTGCTTGGGGAGGACCCGCACAGTGCCACCACCACTTCCCTGCTGGTAGTGGGATGGACGGCAGCGGTAGCAGCCGTCCAGCAGTTGCGCATGGGCAGGACGAGCCCCTGTGCGGGGCTGATCTTCGGCGGCATCGGAGGGGCCAGCGCCCTCCTAGGGGCCTGGCTCAACAGGCTGGTATCGGGTCAGGCTTTGATGTGCCTGTTCGCGCTGCTGATGCTGGCGGCCGCCTTCGGCATGTCCCGCAAGCGGCTGCCAGTAGACAAAGAGAACGAATTCAAGTGCCAGGATCGAGCTGTGAGGCTGGGCGTGACCGGTGGGGCTGTGGGGGTGCTAACCGGGTTCTTTGGGGTGGGCGGAGGTTTCGTGATCCTGCCAGCAATGGTGCTCGCCGCGGATCTGCCGATGAAGCTCGCCGTGGGGACATCCCTCCTGGCGATAGCGTTGCAGGCTGCTTGGGGCGTGGTGGGGCACCTGGGCTTGGGTACGGTGGCCTGGGGAGTGACATTACCTTTCCTTGTGGGCAGCATCGCCGGAGGATTGGTCGGGGGCAGGCTCGCAGCACTCATACCCCCGAGACTCGCCACAAGGGGATTTGCGCTGCTGCTAGCACTGCTGGCTGTGTACCTGCTGTACCGAAACTGCGCAGCATTTATATGATTCCCTGGAAGGAGGTCTTATGGAGATAGAAGGAGAAGAGCTTAGAAAGCTCCTGCTGCAGATGCAGGCACAGATCTGTCAGACGCTGGCCGATCCCACGCGCCTTGAGCTGCTCTACCTATTGGGCGAGGGTGAGCGCAGCGTGAAGGACCTCGTGGAGCTGACGGGGCTGCGCCAGAGCAACATCTCCCAGCACCTGGCGCTCATGCGGGAACGGGGGTTAGTGGTCGCCCGGCGTAGCGGCAACAGCGTCTACTACTCGCTGGCGAACCGCAAGATCCTGGAAGCCTGCAAGCTGACGCGGGAGATCCTGTTGGAGAGGCTCCGCCGTGAGAGGGTACTGTCCACCCTCTCGGGAACAGGGTGGCCCTCTCAAGAGCCGACGAAAGCAGTATCATTTACCCACAACGACGGGGATATGGGGACAAGAGGAGGTAGATCATGATCCTGAGAATGCTATACAACGACCAGCTGGCGCAGGCCAGCTACCTGGTGGGGTGCCCCGAGTCTGGAGAGGCGCTCATCGTGGACCCCAACAGGCACGTGGAGCAATACCTAGAGCTGGCCGAGAGGCTGGGGCTGCGCATCACCGCCGTCACCGAGACGCACATCCACGCGGACTTTGTGTCGGGCTCACGAGAGCTGGCCGAGGTCACGGGGGCACGTCTGTATCTCTCGGATGAGGGGCCCAGCGAGTGGAAATACCCCTACGCCGCGGAGGCGGGCGCGGTGCTGGTGCGCGAGGGCGACGCCTTTGAGCTGGGCAGCGTGCGAGTCGAGGTGATGCATACGCCGGGGCACACCCCCGAGCATATCAGCTTCATCGTTACGGACAAGGCACGCGGGAGCGAGCCGCTGGGTGCGTTCACTGGGGACTTCCTATTCGTGGGGGACGTCGGCAGGCCCGACCTGCTGGAGAAGGCAGCCGGCATAACCGGCACCATGGAGCAGGGCGCTAGGCAGCTTTTCGACTCCATCCAGCGCTTCAGGACCCTGCCCGACCACCTGCAGATATGGCCTGCGCACGGTGCGGGCAGCGCCTGTGGTAGGGCACTGGGGGGAGTGCCCCAGAGCACGCTGGGCTACGAGAAGCTGTACAACTGGGCTTTCAGCACCCAAGACCCTGAGGAGTTCATCCGCCGGGTGCTCGAGGGGCAGCCCGATCCGCCGCGCTACTTCGCGCAGATGAAGCGGGTCAACAAGGAAGGCCCGGCGATAGCCAGCAAGCTACCAGCGCCTGCGCCTCTGGCCTACGGCGACATCGAGGTAATGCTCCGTCAGGGATTGGTTGTGGACACCCGGCCGGCAGACGTCTACAGTCAGGGGTTCATCCCCGGCACGATCAACATCCCCCTGGGGGCATCTTTCCTCACCTGGGCGGGGTGGCTTCTCCCATACGATCGGCCCATAGCGCTCGTGATCGACAGGGAGAAGCTGGAGCACGCCACGCAGCTCCTGAGGCTGATCGGACTGGACAACCTGCGGGGCTACTGGACTCCAGCCGTGATAGACCGTTGGGCAGGCGAGGGTAGGAAGTTGGCCACCTACAGGCGTCTCACGCCCGAGGAGGCTGGGCAGCTCCTCGGGGACGGCGTGTGCGTGGTCGACGTGCGCTGGGACAGCGAGCGAGAGAAGGGGTACGTGCCGGGCAGCATCCACTTACCGCTGGGCTACCTGGAGGAGCATCTCGAAGAGATACCCACGGACAAACCCCTCCTCGTGTACTGTGCCAGCGGTACCCGCTCGGCGATAGCGTCCAGCATCCTCGCTGGGAGGACGCGCGCGCCCGTGATGGACATCAAAGGGGGTTTCGATGCCTGGAAGGCCACGGGCAATCCCGTGGAGGAGCCCAAGAGCACTACGACCGTGTAAGGAGGTGTGCAAGATGGAGAGGACACTGAGCTATGGCTTCGGACGCAAGTTGGATATGCCCTACGAAGAGGCCGTCGCCAGGACGAGGGAGGCCCTCAAGGAACAGGGCTTCGGCGTGATCAGCGAGATAGACGTGCGACAGACGATGAAGGAGAAGCGAGGTGTGGACTTCCGACCCTACGTCATCCTGGGAGCCTGCAACCCCGAGATGGCGGAGAGGGCGCTCGAGGCCGAGATCGATCTGGGACTGCTGCTGCCCTGCAACGTCGTCGTCTACCAGAGCGACGGCGGGAGCGTGGTGGAGGCCATGGACCCAGAGGCTGTCCTGGGCTTGGTCCACAACCCCAGCCTCGAGGCCATAGCCAGCGAGGTGAGGGAGAGACTGCAGCGGGCGCTGGAGGCGATCTAGCGGGCCGTCGTGGCCCGAGCTTTGCTGGAGATGCTCCCAGGAACGTTCGGAGGAAGCGGAATGAACGAGACCGTTAGGGCCGTACTTATAGCCGCCATGATAGGTTTGCTCCTGTTGGTGCTGCTCTTCCTGCTGCCCATGCTCACTATGGCAGGTATGATGTGGGGGACCGGCATGCCCGCGACTGCCCCCGGGGGCAGGTTCTCTCCCTGGGTGATGTTGCTGTACGCGGTGATCTTGGTACTGGTGATCTTGGGAGCGTTCCTCCTAGTGATATGGCTGGGGAGGTCGCTGGGCAGCAGGCCCGAGCATCAGGAGGACGAGGCGCTGCGCATCCTCCGCCTCAGGTACGCTCGCGGGGAGATCAGCCGCGAGGAATATGAGCGCATGCTCAAGGACCTACAGCCCTGGCACGATCAGGACACTACAGTACGTTTACAGTAGAGAGTGGAGGTGACCGATGCACTCTGATGAGCACTACGTGGTCAACTTGTGGTACCCATCGGCTGGGGCTAGGGGACTGTACTTCGCCCGCGGCAGATTCAGGGCTCAAGACCTCTACCTCGGTGGAACTCTCGCAATAGTAGTGCACTCTCCACCAGAAGTCCTCACTGTCGAGATGTTCACCGACTCAGGTAAGCTCGTAGCGCGAGGGCAGGATCTACCGGCTACCGACGACTCCCCCATGGCGCGCCTCACGATCCAGGGCCAGGACGTCCGCAGGGAAGACGTATGGCCCAGCGAAGAGGACCTTGGCAGGCTGGTGATCCTTCCTGGGGGAGAGATCGGCAAGCTGGTCAGTTGGTGGCACGCCGATGACCGTTCGGAATGGCGCTGGCAGCTGGAGTTCTACAACCATCGTTAGGAGGTACCTATGGCAGTGCTATCGGACAGAGACAAGGAGAAGGTGCGCAAGACCTTCGAGGAGAGGCTCAAGGAGCCAGTCAGCATACAGCTCTTCACCCAGCACGAGTCGCCTCTCGTGCTGCCGGGACACGAATGCGCCACCTGCCGGGAGACACGTGAGCTCCTAGAAGAGGTGGCCAGCCTCAGCGACAAGATCTCGCTGGAGGTCAAGGACTTCCTGACCGACAGGCAGGAGGCCGAGAGCATGGGGATCGAGCGCATCCCGGCGATCCTGCTGGACGGCAAAGTAAAGGGGAGGGTGCGGTTCTTTGGTGCGCCATCCGGCTATGAGTTCTCGGTCCTCCTGCAGGATATCGTGGACGCCTCCAGCGGCGAGCTAGGGCTCTCCGAGGACACCCTGCGGAAGCTGGGGGAGCTGCAGGAAGACCTGCACATACAGGTGTTCACCACCCCCACTTGACCCTACTGTCCAAGAGCGGCCAGTTTGGCCCACAGGTTGGCGATGGCGAGCGAGCGCATCACCGCCGATGCCGTGGAGGTGAGCGAATACCCAGAGCTCATCAACAAGTACAACATTCGCGGTGTACCCAAGATAGTGATCAACGACCAGGTGGAGTTCGAGGGAGCCCTGCCTGAGAAGCAGTTCGTGGAGCGGGTGCTGAGCGCCGTGCAGCAGGAGGAACAGCAGGGTTGAAAGCTGCCCTCTGGTTCTGGCATCCTGTAAGCACAGCACCAAGGAGCCATCGTTGGCCAATAGGAAGCTATCGACCCGCGAACTCAACCGCACGCTGCTCGCCAGGCAGCTCCTGCTCGCACGCTCGAGCGACTCGGTGGATAGAGTTCTCCGGAGGTTGGTGGCCCTCCAATCGCAGGTGCCCCAATCTCCCCACCTAGCGCTCTGGAGCAGGGTCGCGGACTATACTCGGGATAGTCTCAACTCCATGGCGAAGGACCACAGGGTGGTCCGGGCCACGGCGATGAGGGCCACCCTGCACACGCTGCTGTCGGAGGACTACCTACGGTTTCGGGCCGCCCTCCAGCCCGCCATGAGCAAAGCACTGCGAGGGTTCTTCAGCAGTAGCTGGAAGGAGATGGACCTCGAAAGTATCCGTCTACTTGGCGAGGAGTTCATGGCTGTCCCACACACCTTCGCCGAGCTCAAGGCCCACTTCGGCCAACACCCCCTCTCCTGCTCACCCGAAGCTGCTACCTACGCAGCCCGCACTCACCTACCACTGGTGCAGATCCCCGAGGACAAGCTCTGGGGCTATTCCAATAACCCCAAGTACGTATTGGCCTCCGAGTGGTTGGGCAGGTCCCCCCAGGAAGATGACGGGGCCTTGGCCTCCCTAGCGAGGCGCTACCTGCAGGCGTACGGACCGGCCTCACGGCAGGATCTCGAGTACTGGACGGGCATGACAGGTATGAGGGGGGTGCTGGAGAAGCTTCGGCCCGAACTGGTTGAGTACGTGGACAAATCAGGCAAAAAGCTGATGGATCTTGAGGAGGCGGAGATCTTGCCTGGCGACGTCCCTGCCCCGTTGCGGCTGCTACCGGAGTGGGACAGCGCCCTGCTAGGGCATGTCGACCGGAGCAGGATACTGCCTGAGAGCTACAGGAAGGCGATAGTGCGGACCGTGGGCAGGATTATGCCCAGCGTGCTGGTGGATGGCTTCGTCGCGGGCACGTGGCAGATCACAGCCAGCAGCAAGCGCGTTCGCCTCGAGGTCACCCTGTTTGCCCCTGTGCCCGAAGGGACGCATCTCGAGCTCGAAGCCGAGGCCTGGCGGCTACTGCAGGACCTTTATCCCGAGGCACGACACACGGAGGTGCTTATCAAAAGGGGCTAGCTTATTTTCCCCGCAGCATCCATAATAAAGGTAGTACGAGCTGGAGAGATCACGATGTACCTATGGAATCCCGGCAGCTGGTGGGAGAGGGGCTTTGTAGTAGGGCAGGAGCAGGAGCTCACCCTCTCCAGCACGATGGCCATCGCCCACAGGGGTGCGTCGGCGCTGGCCCCGGAGAACACGTTGGCGGCCTTCATCACCGCCGTCGAGATCGGTGTGGATGCCATCGAGCTGGACGTGCAGCGCACGAAGGACGGCCAGCTGGTATGCATCCACGACGCCCATTTGGAGAGGACCACAGATGGCGAAGGCATGGTGGGCGACCGTACTCTCAGGCAGATCAAGCTGTTGGACGCCGGTTCATGGTTCTACTCACCGGAGGTGCGCCCAACCTGGCCTAGGTACTACTTCGAGGTGCCCACCCTGGAGGAGGCGATCGAGATCACCCGCGAAAGATGCAGGCTGATCATCGAACTCAAGAACCCCGAGCTCTACCCGGGCATAGAGGAGCAGGTGGCCAAGGTGGCGCCCGAAGATGCGATCTTTCAGTCCTTCGACGTCGGCTGCGTGCGCCGCATGGCCTCCCTGGTGGGCAGGCAGCGCTGCTTCCAGCTGTGGGGACCCCGAGCTCCCCTCTGGAGGCGCAGGTTCGAGGAGGTCGCGGAGTACGCTGGAGGTATCTGCATGCACCACGTCACCGTAAGCCGGAGGATAGTAGCTATCGCCCACTCGCTGGGGCTAGCAGTCACCACCTACACCGTCAACTCCGAGCGCGAGATGTCCCGCATGGTGAGCCGCGAGGTGGATGGCATCATCAGCGATAACCCAGTCCTGCTCTGCAGGCGCATCAGGGAGCGCCTACCTCAGGCCGAGGAGGCCTCGTGACGCTCATACCTCCCAGGGAGCCCATAGCGATCGTCAGGCTGGACGACCTCTCCGCGAGCGTCGAGCTGAGCAGGGCGCTGCTCGCGGGAGGCGTTGGGATCGTCGAGTTCACCCTCACCAACCGCAAGGCGCTCGATGCCGTGGAGAATGTGCGGGAGCACCTAGGCGACCACATGACCGTGGGTGCCGGCACCGTGCTCGACGCCGAGAGCGCCCGCAGCGCTATACTTGCAGGCGCGCAGTTCCTCGTGACCCCAGTAATCGCCCCCGACGTGATAGCCTGCGGTCGCAGGTACGGAGTGCCGGTGATGTGCGGCGCGCTCACTCCTACCGAGATCCTCTCAGCCTGGCAGGCGGGAGCGGACTTCATCAAGGTCTTCCCGGCACGCACCTTCGGCCCCGCCTACATTAAGGATGTGCTCGCCCCACTGCCAATGCTGCGGCTCGTGCCCACGGGCGGCGTAGACGCCCACAACTGCCGGCAGTACCTGGAGGCCGGCGCTTACACCGTCGCGCTCGGTAGCAACCTAGTGAACCCTAGGAAGGTCTCCGAGGGCGATTGGGAGGGTATAACCAGGGCGGCGTCCCAAGTGGTATCCGCCTGCAGGGACTAAGGACCCCTTCCCATAGCGGCAACCTGCAAACTCCTACCGCTCATTCCCAACGCTCGCTATCCCGAACACAATGCTAGCCATATTCAATGCACACATAGCTATTGTAATCGTAGGACGCGATGTGTATAATAAGCTCATATATCAATCGCTTCCTAAGGGGGGAGTATGAGCGAGCACTTGCCTGGATTATGGGGGGGGGTATACTTAGGGCTTATATTGCTAGCGTGCGCAGGACTTTGGATAGCACTAGACCGCCCAGCCCAAGCCAACCATGCTTTTGATCCCTGGAAACACGTGGAGTCCATTCACAGACCAGTTGGTGTCCTGGAATACGCTTGTGCCGGAGATACGACCGAACTAGATGACACCGCCGTGCGCAGAAGGATAATCAACGCTCTCAAGTACGACAATCCAGACCTAGATTGGCATCTCCCTAAGGACGATACATGGTTTCCCCAAGGCAACGATTTGATCTCGTTTTACATGTGGCCGCAGAGCTGCAGTTGGTTAGCTACCAACGATCCTATTGCTTACGAAAATACCCCCTTTAGATATCGCAGCCGCAGCCTGGATGATGTTAGGGACGCATGTCGTTCTGTTGGATCAGTCTACGCATGTGCTTTGTGGAGAGATCCGGTCTGGGTCTACAACAACCAGACGCCCGGCACCGCCCACACCGACTACCGCTACTTCGATATCTGGATGTGGAGCGAGCTCCTGGACGATGCCAATGATGCTCCATACTACGGCAGCCCAGACGGCGTAACCGTCCGCAGAGCATTCGTTAACCACGAGACCGGTCACGCCCTTGGCCTCGCCGACCCGCTCAGGCAGCCTGACGGTAGCTACGCTCCCTGTTCAAACGATAGCATCATGCACTTCCCGGCCCCGTATTGCCCCAACAATTCATGGTTTCGCCAGCCCCAGGAGGCCGACCGCAGGAAGGTCAACTGGATATCGATCAACGACAGCACGCCGTAAAGGAGATAGGTGATGCGCTCCATAAGTAGCTTCAAGATGAGATCGCTGATAGCCCTGGTACTGGGCGTGCTGGCCGCAGCTTCTTGGGGTCTTGCAGTCCATAGGATAAGTCAGGGGGCTTCTCCCACGAGCGTGGATTCGTTGCTCTTGAGCTCTAATCGGTCGGGTCTAGCGATATGTGTAGATTCAAAGACCGCGGCTATAAGCGATGATGACCTTAGGCGCGACATCCAGGATGCCATGATGCAGTTGAAGGACCATCCACACTTCGTTAGCGCTGGATTGGCAGTAGCCGAACCCAGAATCGATATCAGCTGCCCGGGGCCGGCCAGAATGCTTGATCCCAACTTCGACCTGGAGACCGGCATGATACCAGGTCAGTCCGATGTGGTGACAGATCCCAGTCAATATAGGGTGTTCGTGTTCCTGGTTGAAAAGGAGGTGGTAGCAAAGGCCAATGGATATCGAGAATATCCACAGGAGACGTGGTGCCCACAGGGAGGCGATGCCTGTGGGGAGGTCACTACAGCTCTATACCTGACACCGGAGGATCTTACCTTGCCAGCGCGTCTGGAGAGATTGTTGACTCTAGCTGTGGGGTTGGATCCTGATCCCAGCACGCCCAATCCTTTCAAGTAGGAGGTATAGTCATGAAGGCGCTTAGAATCTGGACAGCATTGCTACTGGTGCTAGTCATGGCAGTGCCAGCACAGGCCAAAGAGCATAAAGACAACTACGTAAACATCACCTTCGAGCTTACCATCTACGGCGATGCCCAGAAAGATTCAGCCTTCTGGATAGGATGGGACTACGTGCGCCCACTAGGTATTACTCCCTGGCCCTACGGCCTGTGTGGCGATAATGTACAATCTTTCCCAGTCCGACCCTGTAAGGGACATGGGACCACCTATCGATACAAGACCGAAATCCCAAGGGGCAGAACGATAATTTTCGGCTTCTGGAGGGCTCGAAAAGGTAATTTGAACGATAGCTTTGGAGCTTTCTTCAGCAAGACGATGCGATTAACGCATGATACCAGGGTCAGGGCCTGGTACAGGTTCCCCGAGGCGCATGAAGAGTTCATGCCCAAGATGCCCCAAACAGGCGCCGGAGGCATGGCAGGCAGGTAGTTGAGCTTGCAGGGTGCAGCACTTGGATCCTGATCCCAGCACACCCAATCCTTTCAAGTAGGAGGTATAGTCATGAAGGCGCTTAGAATATGGACAGCATTGCTACTGGTGCTAGTCATGGCAGTGCCAGCACAGGCCAAAGAGCATAAAGACAACCGCATAAACATCACCTTCGAGCTCACCATCTACGGCGATGTACCGGAAGGTCAATTTTTCCAGATATCGTGGATCTACGCCCCGCCCCCTAACGGCAGCGAGGCTTTCATGCCCTTACGCTTCTGTGGCCCCGAGCCAGGGCTCTATGCACACAAACCTCCCTGCGAAGGCCATGGCAAGGTGTATCGAGAGAGTGTGGAGGTGCCAAAAGGCAGGGAATTTGCTTATTCCTATGGCCGATTGGGTACTAGCCGTGCAGATCAAGACTACTGGCTACATGGGGAGTTTAAGACAGTAAGGGACGTAGTGATCAGGGCCTGGTACAGGTTCCCCGAGACGCATGGGGATTCCATGCCCGAGATGCCCCAGACAGGTGCCGGAGGCATGGCCCACAGGTAGGTGATGCTTGCAGGGAATCCCTGCCCTGCGACACCCAAGGGTGGGTCACCTGCTGCAGGATCCTCAAACATTTCTACATCTTCTCATATCCTCAAACACACACAGGAGTGGTACGCTGTGGCCGTGTCGTGGGGTGCGACACGAGGAGTAAGAGCCATGACTGAACATATCGCTACCACAAGAGGGGCCGCACCGCCTAGTGCGGTGTAGGGCTTCCTGATGGCCCTAACACGCAGACAGAGACAAGTGCTGAGCCTGGTGGCCCAAGGGCTGACGGATAAAGAGATCGCCAAGCGCTTAGGGATAAGTACCCATACCGTCTACAACCACATGAGCTCCATCCGCAGAACCCTAGGTGGAGGCACCAGGGTGGAGCTGGTCCAGGCCGCAGGCGAGGCTCTGCCAGTGGCTGAGATCAGGGTAGAAGGGATTACGCCCATCGCACTAGTACGCCAGCAACCGGAAGGAGAGGAGACCATAGTGGCTTTGGGGGTAGTGCTGCCCTCCGGCAGGGTGGTCATCGAGTGGGAGGAGCATCCCAAGGGGCTGAGCATCTACGACTCTCTCCAGGCCATGCTAGAGGTACACGGCAGGCGTGAGCATACCAGGGTGGCCATCGGATCTAGTTAGGGGGCGGAAGCAGGAGGTCGGACCTTATCCATCCAGTAAATCGCCCATAGCGCACGCCGTACCAGTAGTAGCCGTCTATGCCCAGCACAGTTCTCGGCGAGGCCAACACGAGCTTCCTGTTCGGTATCAGGGTGATCACCGGCGCCTGCATCGAGGGCTTCGCCCGCAGATTGGCCCCAGCGTACCCCTGCGGAGAGGCATCCACCAGCATCCGCCTGGAGGGGGGCCCTCCTGGGACGTCCCGCACCAACAGGTCGCTCCTTATCCAGCCCTTCAGATTGCCGTAGCGCACCTTGTACCACCTATCGCCATCGGGGCCAGGGATCTTGTTGCTGAGTACCGAGACCGCCTCACCGTTGGGGATCAGCATCAGCAGCTTGGACCTGGTCGTAGGCTCCAGCCTGAGGTTCGCTCCCACGTAGCCCCCAGAGGTCCCGTCCACGTACATCATAGTCGCTGGCACGGGCCTGCTCTGCACGTTCTCTCCAGAGTAGTCGTACGGCAGGCGTGCTCCTGGAGTGGGACAGGCTCCTTTGTCCCATATACCCACCCTGTTCTCGCGCGCCCCATCCATGGCGGCTTGCAGCTCCTGACCAAAGGTCAGCATGCTGCTGCCCTCATCCTTGACACGCGCGTAGCCATGGCTGAGCATCCACACGTTCACCATCTCCCCCCTAGAGTTCCACACGTAGGCCATCATCTCTCCTAAGCTGTCGCGCACTCCCAGGGACGGGTCGGTCTCAAGCTTGACCTCCTCGCCTGCTGCGCTCCGGAGGGCCTCCTGCGCCTTGTCGCCATAGCACTGGTCGGGAGATGGCGCCTGCACCCCTATCAGATGCACCACTTCCACCCGGCCATCAACCCGCACACGGAGGGCATCTCCCTTCAGCACATCGACCACTGGATAGTACTTCCCGCTGGGTGCTGGCGTCTGCGTGGCAAGCGCAGAGGCCTCGATCAGGCCAGCACTCGCTGTGGCAGCCCTCTGAGGTCGATCCCTTGAAGCCTGCTCCCCACGGCCTATGGAGCAGGCCACCAGTAGGATCGAGAGGCACAGCCACCACACCCACCAGCACTTGCCGGGGGCGCATCCACGATCACTGTGAACAGTGTGATACGGTTGTTGGCGTCGATCTAAGTTCATGCTACACTTCTACTGTTGTTGCTATTGTACACGCACAAAGCGCCAACAGACACATTTTATGTAGACTGACCACATTGCTATGCGATAAGTTCCCATAAGGAAGGAGGGCCATGGACAGACGCTTCTTGCTCGCCGGCGGCGCTATCCTCCTGTTCTCATGCCTCTGCCTACTGGTAGGCATTGTGATAGGCTTAATGCTGACACCGACATCTGAACAGGCTAAACAGGTCACAAGCAGGACAGCGGTCGTTGGCGTAGCAACGCACTCAACACCCTCGTTTTCCCCCATGCAAACTAGCACACCATTCAAGAATCTGGAAGGCCCATATAAGGTCGCTAGGGTCGTGGACGGCGACACCATCCGGGTAATCATCAACGGGGAGGAGGAGACCGTCCGCCTGATCGGTATCGATACGCCGGAGACGGTGGACCCCAGGAAACCAGTGGAGTGCTTCGGTCGAGAGGCATCGGCTGCTGCCAAGAGGATGCTCGAGGGCAAGCAGGTGTACCTAGAAGAAGACCCCACGCAGGGCAAGCGCGATCGCTACGGCAGGCTGCTGGCCTACGTGTGGGTCGACCACACCCTCTTCAACCTCTGGATGATCCGCCAAGGGTACGCCCACGAGTACACCTACGACGAGCCCTACAAATACAGGGATGAGTTCCGCGCCGCCGAGCGGTACGCTCGCACCCACGACGTGGGATTATGGTCCCCTAAGACCTGCAACGGCGATACCGACCGTCCAGCATCCTGGACCCCGGACGGTCAGGGCTACTACAGACTTTCAGCACTGGCATGGTGACAAACCAGAAACGCGCTTAGGAGGACGTTGATGCCGCTGGAACTACCATCGGAGCAAGATCGTATCTTCATGCTCGCCAAGGCCTATCAGCTGATATCCATCTTCTTTGCCCATTGGCAGGACGCCGACATCACCCCTAAGGAGCTGGACGACAGGTTCAGGGAGTTCCTGCCACGCGTGTCTTCGGCGAGCTCGCGCCTAGGGCTGGCCAAGGCAATGTCGGAATTCATTTCTCCCTTGAACAACTCACATACGATGTACATGGATAGGGAGCTCCTGGAGAACACACCGGATCTAGGTTTTAGAGCACGCTTGCTCGACGGTGAATGGGTGGTCACCTCGAGTTCAGTACAAGATCTGCGGCCCGGAGATGCCATCCTTACCGTACAGGGGAGATCTTTGGATGAGTGGTACGCAGACCTGCGCAGGTACGTGTGCGCCAGGCAAGAGCGCTCCAGAAGACATTTGGTCATGATGTGGCTAGCACTCACGCTGGAGGATCAACCGTTGGAGGTAAGATGGCTGGACAAGAGCCAGGTGGAAAGATCTGCCAACCTGTCTCGGCCTCCATCACAGGTCGCATCTTCCGTAAGCACACAGACGGAGGGCAAATGGCTGAGCGATGACATCTACTACCTGCGCATTCCCAGCTTCGGCCAACCCCGATTCGAGCAGAGAGCCCTTGAGCTCGTGGAGCTTCACGCCCACGCCAGCCACATGATCATCGACGTGCGAGGCAACACTGGAGGATCAACGCCTTTGGGACTCATCCGCAAGCTGATGCACGTGCCCTGGCGCCCCTCCCGATACAGCACCCCAGCCCACGTAGGACTCCTGGAGTACCTGGCACTACACAGCACCGATTACGAAGACTTCGAGGATCTCCAGCTGCTGTGGCGCCCCAAGAACGTACAGCCCGAACCCGGCGCGTACCAAGGCAATCTCCTTATCCTGGTTGATCACCTCACGGGATCGGCCGCGGAGGACTTCGTGATCCCCTTCAAGGACAACGGGCGAGCGCTCATAATTGGAGAGCCCACTTGGGGCTCCACTGGCCAGCCCTACATGCAGGACTTTGGGGACGGCATAACCCTGTTCATCGGCACCAAGCGTGACTACATGCCCGATGGCTCTCAGATCGAGGGCAGAGGGGTCGAGCCCGACGTGAGAGTAGAACCCACCCGCCAAGGGCTGTACCTTGATAGGGACCTTGTGCTCGATAGAGCCGTGGAGATACTCTCAGGGCTATAAGCCAGCCATGGCCTGCTCTAGATCCTCTATAATGTCCTCCACATCCTCCAGCCCCACCGAGAGGCGTACGAGGCCAGGCGAGATGCCGGCAGCCTTGATCTCCTCCTCGGAGTTATGGGTGTAGACCATAGAGGCTGGGTGGGTAATCAAGGTCTCCACGCCGCCCAAGCTGACTCCCAATGCACACACCTTAGTACGCCCGATAACCCTGTAAGCGGCGTCGTAGCCCCCTTTGAGCTCGAAGGATAGCATCCCACCAAAGCCACCGGACATCTGCCTGCGGGCTAGCTGGTGCTGAGGATGCGAGGCCAGCCCTGGGTAGTAGACTCTATCAACCGCTGGATGACTCTCGAGGAAGCGAGCCACCTCCATGGCGTTGTGGTTGTGCTCGCGCATGCGTAGGCCGTATGTGCGCAGTCCCCTGAGCAACAGCCAGGCTTCAAACGGGTGCAG
The DNA here is from genome assembly GCF_059335935.1 of Thermobaculum sp. T2p. Classification (NCBI taxonomy): domain Bacteria; kingdom Bacillati; phylum Chloroflexota; class Chloroflexia; order Thermobaculales (SeqCode); family Thermobaculaceae (SeqCode); genus Thermobaculum (SeqCode); species Thermobaculum sp. T2p. Next base: position 34,249 of record NZ_JANZYQ010000001.1, on the reverse strand, counting down.
CACCGGCCCATACACCCTCAGGTACTCCCAGGCCCTCTCTACTAACTCCCGCTTACCGACCACTACCCCGGCGGTAACATCAGAGTGGCCCCCAAGATACTTCGTTGCTGAATGTACCACCAGGTCGTAGCCCAAGGCTACCGGGCGCTGGTTATAGGAAGATGCGAACGTATTGTCAGTGATCGCTATCGCCCCGTGTTCGTGAGCTATCTGTGCTGTGGTCTCGAGGTCCGTTATATCTAAGGTCGGGTTAGTTGGCGTCTCGGTGTACACGATGCGAGTATTGGGACGCATCGCACGCTTGAAAGCCTCGGTATCACGCTGGTCCACCTGTGTGACCTCCACTCCGTACCGAGGCAGCACCTCCGACAGCAGCGTGATCGTCGCCGTGTAGTGCGTGCGCTGGGCAACAATATGATCACCAGCCCGCAAGTTGGACATCAGGGCCACGGTGATCGCCGCCATGCCACTACCAGTCACCAACGCAGCCTCCGCACCCTCTATCTCCGCCAGCACCCTCTCCACCTGCTTGGTGTTGGGCGAGCCATAGCGGGTATAGAAGGTAGCAGGTGCTACTTCCCCGGCCAGCCTAGCGCCTTCCTCCGGCGAGGAGAGCCGGTAGGTACTAGTTTGGTAGATAGGCGGAGAGATAGCAGGGCTGCTGTTCAGCTCCTCATCGGCGTGTATCAGACGTGTCTGTAGACCTCTGCGCTCTTCGGTCAACTGCCACCTCCTAGCAGGGAAGAATTGCGGTAGTCGTAGGAGATTCCGGTCAAAGCTGGCCTACAGCAGACCATCGATGATCAGCTCGTACGCCAGGTGGGCTTTATCCGCGCCCCGGAACTCGAATTCATAACACTCACTGCCAGCGCACACTATCAACCTGCTAGTGGTGAACAGCTTGGGTGAGAAGAACGTCCCACTGTCATCCTCGGAGGCCACCCGCGTGATCTTGGAGAACGGGATGCTAACTATGGCCTTGCGCCGACCCAAGAAAGCCTTGTCGTAGAACACCAAGCGCTTGTCGGTGATTGCCACGAAGCCCGTGCCTCCACCCTTCATATCGAACACCGCCCGCAGCTGCTCGTAGGGACGTATGAAGCGAGATATCTTCTCGACCTGTTCCTTCTTGTCGTATACCACCTCGGTATCTTGTGTGCCAGAAGAGGCTTGTATGTCATGCATTGGCCTACCTCCACAAATCAAGGTTAGGCTAAAGGATACACCACGCACGAGGCCAGGACAAGGTGCTCTACTCTTGACCAAAGCCTCTGTGGACCTGCCTACGAAAACCAAGAGGCCACAGCACAGTTTAGCCGGCAACCCGAATTACTTGACCGTTTTCCCTTGATCCTCACCATAGGTATTGAAATCGGATGGATCCTTGTGCGCCAGCTTCAGGAGGTAGTCCACCTTGGCCTCTAGCCTGTCGTCGGAATCCCTTGACTGAGAGGAACCTACGTAGTAGGCAGCGGCCAACACCAACACCTGGAACAACAACTGCATCCACTCACTCTTGTAGTTCTCGTAGGATTGGCTCAGCCAATATATCACAAAACCGTCCCTCCCCCAGTAGGGCGTGGGCTGGTTGTGCATCTGTTGCTGGGAAACCCAGTCGAGTCGCGAGGTCACGAAATGGACGAGCTCGGAGAAGACCCAGAACGCTCCATAGATCACGGCCACTCCCCTAGCGTAGCGATGCATGCCGGGCAGACGAGTCAGCAGGAAATAGATAGCTATGATAACCGCCACGTCTCCCAGCACCGTCAAGAGAGCAGCCACAACCAAGCCGACAGTAAACATGCCCCACTCCTTTCAGCTGCTTGCTCCATGCGATCGCACTGGAAGAAGCAAGAAGTGGACCAAGGTCGCTATTTGGGGCCCGGGAGCTGTTTTCCCCGGGCCCCAACTCTAGCTCACCTTGCCCAGCGGCGTACGCCGTACCCTACTCCAGCAGCCGCAATTCCCAACAGCATCAGGGCCACGATCGGAGCCTTGGGTAACGGTCCGTGAGTAGCCATGCCGCCACCCCCGGTGGTTGGAGGCTTCTCGGGAGTCTGCTCCTCCGACCTAATAGGCTGACCCGAAGCAGATAGCACCCACCAAACTTTGTTCAGACCTTGGCCATTGACATCGCCGGGCTTCTTGTCGCCGGCAAAGTAGTACAAAGGCATACCATTGACAGTCACCTGCTTGCTGCCGTCCTTGCGAGTGGTCAAGCCCAACTTGGCGTTCACTCCTGCACCAGCCGTAGGCTGGCCTGACTCCAGGATCAACGGCGGCCAGGCCTGCGCACAAGACCCATAGCATGTACTCTCGTTGGGCTTGTCAGGCACGAACATATAGAGCGTCATACCCTTGGAGTCCGTCAGTATATTCCCATACTCCTCATTATGCATGACCTTCACTGTGACCCCAGATTGCGCCCCAGCGTACGTCGAGAAAATCAGCACCAAGCATAGACCAAGCAGCACCGCTAAAGACCGTAACATAGGATAACCTCCTCCCTAATTCTTCACCCTTGCATACGAACTGAGGAGGCCAAATGGATGTATCTAACTTTCTCGAAAGTCCATAAGTAGCCCAGATGTCCCTGGAGCATCACCCGAAACGGCCGGTTATGTAGCTCTCGGTCTCAGGGCGCGAGGGCATCGAGAAAAGCTTATCCGTGGCGTCCATTTCCCACAACTCCCCAGGATCCCCTTGCCTGCGGATCAAGAACAGCCCAGTGTAGTCGGAGATGCGAGCTGCCTGCTGGAGGTTGTGTGTCACTATCACGATGGTGTACTTCTGCTTGAGCTCGGTTATGGTGTCCTCTATCTTCTGTGTGGATATGGGGTCCAGGGAGCTCGTGGGCTCATCCATCAGGATGACGTCGGGCTCGACCGCCAGCGCCCGAGCGATGCAGAGCCTCTGTTGTTGTCCACCAGATAGGGCAGTGGCAGGCTTGTGTAGGCTGTCCTTCACCTCCTCCCACAAGGCAGCCTGCCGCAGGCTGCTCTCCACCCTCTCCTGTAGGAGGGTTTTACTCCGCACTCCCGTCAGCCTGAGGCCCGCGGCGACGTTATCGAAGATGGACATCGTAGGAAACGGGTTGGGTCGCTGAAACACCATACCCACACGGCGCCTGAGAGCCACGGGATCAACCTCTGGTGAGTATATGTCCTGCTCGCCAAACAGCACCCTGCCCTCGACGCGCCCTCCGGGCACCAGCTCGTGCATCCTGTTGAGGGTGCGCAGGAAGGTGCTCTTCCCGCAGCCACTTGGACCTATGAAGGCCGTCACCCGTTGCTTCCATATAGTGAGCGTCACATCTTTGATGGCCAGCCGGGAGCCGTACCAAGCGGAGACCTTATCAGCTACCATCGCTGCCTGGGTGGGTGCTTCCTGAGAAGATACACCTTTGTGCCATACGCTTACGGTTCTGTTGTTAGCGTTACCTTCCAATGCCTTCCCCCTATCTTGACTTAGCAGATATTACCCTAGCCAGGACGTTGAGCAGCAGCACGATAGCTACGAGTGTAAGGGCTGCTGCCCAGGCTAGGTTCCAGTTGACCTCGTAGGGCGAAGTCGCATACACGTAGATCTGTAACGGCAGTGCGCTCATAGGCTGCGAAGGATCGAACGTCAGGAAGGGTGTGCCGAAGGCCGTGAAGAGCAATGGAGCCGTTTCGCCACTGGCCCTAGCTATGCCTAGCAGGGCCCCAGTAACTATAGGCGCCCTTGCTGCCGGCAGCACCACTCGCAGCACGCTTCGCCATCTAGTGATGCCTAGGGCATACGCAGCCTCCCTGATATCCATCGGCACCATCCTCAGCGCATCCTCGGTGGTCCTGACTACGACCGGGAGGATCAGGATCGACAGGGCCACGCTGCCCGCAAAGGCTGAGAAATGCCCCATGGCGGTTACGATCAAGGAGTAGGCAAAGATACCAGCCGCGATGGATGGTATGCCAGCCAGGCTGTCGCTCAGAAAGCGCACGGCACGTGCAAAAGCTCCCGTGCCGTACTCCCCCAAGTAAATACCCGTGAGCACTCCTAAGGGCACCGCCATCAAAGAGGCCATCCCCACGATGATGAGCGTGCCGACTATGCCGTTCAACATACCGCCCCCTGGAGACCCCAAGGGTTGTGGGTTCTGAGTAAAGAACTCCCAGCTCAAAGCTGGGATACCCCTGATCCCGAGGTAGAGCAATATCAACACCAGGGGGAGTATAGCCAACATTGCAGACAGGCAGATCAAGCCCCTGGCCATCGAATCTGTTAGCCTGCGCCTGAAAGATAACTTGAACACCATCTACATCCCCCTTGACCTGTTCATGCTGTGGATCAGCACCTGTGCACCCATGTTCACCAGCAGAGTGATCATGAACAGCAAGAGAGCTATGGCCACGAGCGAGGCCCGCAGCGCCCCAGTCGATTCATTGAACTGGCTGGCTATGATGGAGGCCATCGTGGAAGCAGGCGCAAACAACGAGGCCTTGATCTGGGGGTTGTTCCCGATCAGCATGGTGGTAGCTATCGTCTCGCCGAAGGCACGCCCCAGCCCTAGGATCAACGCTCCCACTATGCCCGACCTTGCGTAGGGCAACACTACCCTATATATGGTCTCCCATCTGGTCGCACCCAAAGCTAGCATACCCTCACGCTGGGCTTGTGGCACCGCAGAGATGACATCCTTGGAGACCGCAGCCACCGTGGGGAGGATCATCACGCCCAGCACAATGCCGGCCGTCAGCATGCCCACCCCATAAGGAGCTCCATCGAAGAGCGGGAGGAATCCAAGCGCATCCCCTAGTTTGGGCTGCACCGTGTGTGCCATCCACGGTACCACCACCTGCAGCCCCCAGAAGCCGTACACGACGCTGGGGATAGCTGCTAGAAGCTCAGCTATGTAGGCCAGAGGTGTTCTCAGCCACTTGGGAGCCAGCTCCGTTAGAAACACCGCCATACCTATACCAACTATGCCCCCTATTATGAGGGCTATTGCTGAGCTCACCACCGTGCCGTAGATGAAGGGCAGAGCCCCGAACTCCTTGCGAGTACGGCTCCATTCTGTACCCAGAAGGAACCCCCACCCGTAACGTGCAAATGCGGGGTAGGCCTGCCGAGCCAGCTCTAGGATGAACAACAAGGTAATTATCAAGATGGTCAGCGCTGCTAAGAAGACGATCGCGCTGAAGATGAAATCCCCTGATAACCTAAGGTTCCTAGACCTAGTGATACCCCTCACATCTTCACGTATCCCTACAGCCACTCCATTACCTCCTCAAATGCAGCACGGGAAGTACGTCCTAGGACGTACTTCCCGCTGGAGCACTTCATGTACTCTACTTGACCTGCCCTAGGTTCTGTTGTGCCAGCTGCTGTGCGCTCTGTGGCAGCGGCGCATAGTTGAGCTTCTTGGCCACAGACTCCTGAGCATCGGTCACGATCCAGTTCATCAGCTCCTTGATGGCACCGGCCTTGTTGGAGTCCGAGTACTGCTTCCATACTATTGCCCAGGTGTAACCAGCTATCGGGTAGCTCTTGGCGCCCGGAGCGTTGACGATCGAGAAGTTCTCTGGGCTAACCTTCGGGAACTGGCCGGCAGCGGCAGTGGCGGCAGCTAGCGTGGGCTCCACGAACTTGCCTGCCTTGTTCTGCAGGTAAGCGTAGTCCATCTTGCTCTCCAGCACGTACGCCAGCTCAACGTAGCCAATAGAGCCCGGAGTGTTGCGGATCTGCGAGGCCACACCTGAGTTGCCCTGGGCACCCAAACCTACAGGCCAATCGACCTCCTTGCTGGTGCCGGGGCCATCCTTCCACTCCTTGCTGATGTGCGAGAGATAGTCGGTGAATATATAGGTCGAACCGCTACTATCGGATCGATGCACCACCACGATGTCCCTGTCGGGGAGCTTGACGCCTGGGTTGGCCTTGGCTATCTCGGGATCGTTCCACTTGGTGATCTTGCCTAGGAATATGCCCGCAAGAGCGTCCTGCGTGAGCTTGAGGCCTTTGTCCACTCCTGGGACGTTGTACGCGATCGCGATGGCACCCAGGGCCACAGGAAACTCCACCACCTCACCGTTGGCCTGCTTGGCAGCGGCAAGCTCGTCCTCGTTCATGGGCACGTCGCTGGCCGCGAAATCGACGGTCTGCGCGGTGAACTGCTCGATGCCGCCACCGCTACCGATCGCTTGGTAGTTCACCTTGATGTTGGGATGCTGCTTGGAGTACTCCTGGAAGGCGTTGGAGAAGAACGGAGCGACGAAGGTCGAGCCCGCACCGGTGAGCGACACGTTCCCGCTGACCCCGCCAGAACCCGAAGACTCCGTTGGAGTCGGCATCATCTCCGGGGTCGGGCTGGCAGCAGGAGAGGCCGAAGGACTAGCAGCCGCGGTGGGAGAGGCGGACGGACTAGCAGCCGCTTGCGTGGGGCTAGGGCTAGGACTACTAGCCGAGGCGCTGGGAGAAGGGCTTGCAGCGGAAGGGCTTGGGCTGCTTGCTCCCGCACTCGCCGAGGGACTTGGACTACTGGTTCCTTGCGTTGGAGTACTGTTCTGGGAACCACAAGCCGCAGTGAAAAGAACAATGAAGCTCAACACCACACCGATTAGAGAAAGACGTCTATACAAACCAGCTAACATATTACCTCCATACGTAATTTCTGCTTGGGAGATTCGCCTCCCTTTACCCACACCCAATTTACAGGCCAATATTAATGGGGAGATTAAGATAACCTGAAGCAGTGATAAACAGCATCTGAATTTGCTAAACACACAGCGCCTTTATAGGCCCCAAAGATTAAGAGGACATTAAGTAGATAGGGCCGGGGCGATATGCCCCGGCCCTCGCACCAAGAAAGATGCAGGAGGGGATAGTGTTATCTACGCTTGTAGTACTGCCTGGCGAGCTCGAAGAAGTGATCCGCCCGCACGATCTCGTACTCGGGTCCAAGCGCCGAGAGGGTGTTGACCAGATCCGTCGGGGTGACGTTCCAGGCTAGCACCCCGATCGAGAGGAACAGCGGGGATGTACCATCCCACCCTGCGGATTCCTCCCGAATAGCTTGCAGCACATCTGCAGCATTCCCCGTGCCGCGGACCGTGCCCTGGGGTGTGGTGCCATCGAGTAGCCGCATCGCCGTGTGTGGTTCCCAGTTGAGCATGATACCCTCGGGCCTCACATCCTCGATGTATGCTCGTCGTTCGGATGCTGACAGCTCCACCGACGCCCCGTTCACCCTGTTGAGCACGTACACGGTGTTCATCCCCAGACGATGCATGTATCTATAAGTGGCGTGCGTATATATATGAAAGGTATCATCAGGCCAGGGAGTGGGGTTGATGTAGCCCGCACCAGAGGGCCCAGCCATGAGGAGATCGTTATCGGTGGCCGTGCGCAGGTAATAGCCAATGATCGTCGGCGCGGCCTCGAACAGTATAGGGTTGACCGTCCAGTTGATGGGGATCTTGCCCCTGTTGGGGTCATCCCAGAGCTGTCGCATCCTGTGCTGGTCGTACTGGATGTTATCTCCCTCAGACATCACGAGCGCGACGTAGATCTTGTTTGCAAGCTTAGGTCTGGCAGGAGCACGACGAGGAGGCATAGGGGCCTGCACGCCACCAAACACCGTGCCGTTGTCGAAGAAGTCCGCGGCCAGCACATACACGCTGTGCTCAGAGCAAAGCTGCGTGCCGCTGAACTCACCAGCAACGTCCTGCGCAAACCACCCCATATAGGGCGTGTAGGGTTTGACGTCGTTCATGATCCTCACGAACAGCTCTCTTTCAGCCTCGACGTTCGGGTCGAGCCAGAACACCATCGTGCGCGCAGCTACTATGTAGTCCCTGAACCGCGGGAAAGGCAGTAGCTCATCCGAAGTGGGTGGAGTGGTGCTCGTGGCAGACACCTTGTACTCGTTCCACATCTCCACGCGCGCAGTGAGCGATGTGGTGCCTTGTGGCGGTACGAATCGGTACACGAAGTAGCGGGTACCGTCCGCAAAGCGGTGGCTACCATCGCGTGAGGAGCCATCGGAGTCGTACAGGTACTCGGCCTCGGCGTCGGTGAAGGGTTCGAAGTCGGCGATCGTTTGCCCGTCGGCAACGACCGTGACGTGCTGGACCGAGGGCCCCCAGCCATCGTCCGTGAAGGCATCGTCGAAGCGTAGGTATACTGCTTCACCTCCCAGGAAGGGCGTGAGGTCAAACTCGTACACACCCCGGTTGGATGAGTCGTGCACGTGCCCACCTACCTGCGCCAGGGTCGTGTAGTAGGGAGGAATGCCAGGCGGCAGGCTCTTCTTCTGAGAAGGACTTATACCTGTTAGCACGTCGTGGTTGCAGTGCGGCCAGAGGTGCTCGTACTGCCACTCATAGGCTTCTATCCTGCTGGCAAACCTCCCTCTCAGATCGTCGATGATCGGTAGGTTGTAGGGCTCTCCAGAGAGCACCTGCGCCAGCTGAGGAGAGGCAACCACGGCACGGCGCAACCCGGCCAGCGTAGTCGCCACGTTGATGGTATCCATCATATCCGGATCGTATACTATTACCCCTCGGGCCTTTGAGCTGTGCCTGTGGATTATCTCCCAGGGATCGGTGTACTCCGTGTAGGGCACACCCAGCGTATCGATCCAGGCATGGTTGGGCTCGTTTGTGGGAAACCATACGTAGATCGCCGGCCTTTCCTGAGCCACCGCACCCTGTAGAGTGGTGAGCACCAGCTGCACGTCGGGATCAAGATCGGTAGCATCGATATAGTCAAGATGATGCGGCCGCTTGAAGCTTGGTAGTTCCCTGGACCTAACCCAAGGACCATGGTGTCGGTCATGGGCCATAACCGGGCCTTGACCTCCCACGGAGAGCGCCAGGAGCCCAGCCCCCGCTGCTCCACCTACCTGCAAGAACCTTCGGCGCGTCATTTCATAAGGCATAACTCATCTCCTTCATATTTTTGTGCACCAACCCTGTGGTGCCCCGTGCTTGTCACGGGTTCGGTGCCTCAATATTGGGAGATTCGACCACCACCTCCTCCTCTTCGATCGCCACCGCTGCCTTGTCCCGCCAGCGAGCATCGGGATCGGGTACCGGCACAGAGGCCAGCAGCGTACGAGTGTACGGGTGCTGGGGGCGTAGCAGCACGTCGTCCACCCTGCCGCTCTCGACTATGCTGCCCTTGTGCATCACCATGATCTCGCCACCGACGTAGTAAGAGGTCGACAAGTCATGGGTGATGAACAGTGTGGTCATCCCGTACTTATCCCGGAAATCTATCAGCAGGTTGAGGAAGGACACCCGCACCGCCGCGTCGAGCATCGACACAGGTTCGTCGGCGATGATGAAGCGCGGCTGCAGCATATGCACGCGTGCAAGCATCACCCTCTGACGCTGCCCCCCCGACAGCTGGTGGGGATAACGCCCAAGAACATCCTCCGGACGCAGATCCACCGCTCGCAGCGACCTCTCTATGATCTCCAGTCCCTGCGACCTGTTCTTGGCAAGCCCGAACTTCTTGATGGGCTTCCATAGAACCCTATCCACTCTGTAGAAAGGATTGAATATTCCGTAAGGGTCCTGGAACACGGGCTGGACCATGCGCAGGAACTCCGCTCGATCTTTACGTCCCATGCCGTACACGTCCTTGCCGTTGAACAGCACTGTCCCGCTAGTGGGTTTCTGAAGACCTAAGATGATGCGAGCCAGAGTGCTCTTGCCGCTGCCGCTCTGCCCCACAAGGTTGATGATCTGTGGAGGGTTATCTGTGAGCGAGAAGGTCACATCGTTGACCGCAACGAGCTTGCCGCCCGTGGAGCGAAAGGCCGCCCCACGGAACTCCTGGGTCACGTGCTGCACCTCGATCTTGTGTTCATGCTCTTGCCTCATGCTTACCTCCAGTCACTTGCTGCTCGTTGTACAAGTGGCAGGCCACTACCGGCGGCACCTTGTGGCCGTTCACCAGGGGCAACAACGGCGGCTCCTGGTGTCGGCATACGTCCATAACGTAGGGACATCTAGGATGAAAGCGGCAGCCGCTGGGCCAGGCCAGAGGGCTGGGGGCGTTACCTCCTATGCCCGTGAGCCTCTTTCTCTCACCACCGATCTTGGGAATCGAGGCGATGAGCCCTTGGGTGTAAGGATGCTTGGGGTCCTTGAATATCTGGTGAACGTCGCTCACCTCCACGATCTTACCCGCGTACATGACAGCGACCCTATCGGCTAGCTCGGCGTGCACAGCCATGTCGTGCGTCACCAGGATCACCGTCATGCCGAACTCATCGCGCAACGATGCCAGCGTCTGGATCACCACGCGCTGGATGTGCACATCGAGCGCAGTCGTGGGCTCATCGGCGACCACGAGGTCGGAGTTGAGCGCCACGGACATAGCAATGATCACCCTCTGCTTCATGCCGCCCGAGAGCTCGTGGGGATACATGCGCGCCACGTGGGGATCCAATCCCACCTGCTCCAGCAGGCTTGGCACCATCTCCCTGGCCTTCCTATCGGGAATGTCACTATGCTGGGTGATGACGTCTACGAACTGGTCCTCGATCTTCATCACCGGGTTGAGCGAGTTCATCGAGCCCTGAGGAAGGTACGATAGGTTCCGCCAACGATATTCCCTCACCTGTGAGTCACTCAGCTGCATGAGGTCCACAGGAGATCCCTCCCGAGGGTGAAAGACGACGCTGCCGCCAGCTATGAATCCAGGGGGCTTGGTGAGCCTCAGCAGGGCGGTGGTGAGCGTGCTCTTGCCCGAGCCCGACTCGCCAGCTATCCCCAGGATCTCCCCCCTGCGCACCTCCAGGTCCACGCCGTCCACCGCTCTGGAGATCCCTGCGACGGTGCGGTAATAGACCCTCAGGTCACGCACCTCCAGCAGCGGCTTGCCCCCCGTGCTGCTGATCCGTTCTCTAGCTATGGATTCCTGCGTCATACAAACTACCTCTCCCTCTAAGCTCCCGCCACCTTACGCAGGCGCGGGTTGTACGTCTCCTCAAGTCCTATGTTGATCAAGTTCACCGCGAAGAACAGCATGCCGAGGATGAAGATGGGGGTGACGAACAGTGGCCACATCCCCAGGCTCAGCGTGCCCCAGCCTATCGCCCAGTTGAGCATCAAGCCCAGGTCTATAACGTTGCTGGGGCCTAATCCTATAACCTCGAGGCCTACCAAGGCGAAGATCGAGCCCAGCACCGCGTTGGCAAAGCCCACAGCGATGAACGGCAACAGGTTGGGCACGAGCTCCTGGAAGATGATCTCCAGATCACCCATGTTGTTGACCTTCGCCAGCTCCACGTAGGGCCTGGTGCGCAGGCTGAGCACCTGCGAGCGGATGACGCGCGCCGCCAGCGCCCAGCTGAATATCGCCAGGATCAGGCCGATCGTGAAGAGGTTGAGGTTGGTCGCGTACGCCGAGAGCACTATCAGGATGGGGAGGCTGGGCACCACCAGGAACATGTCCGCCACACCAGAGAGGATGCTGTCCACCCTCCCACCCTTGTATCCCGCAAGGAAGGCGACGAACACGCCTATGAACGTTGAGATCAAACCAGCCACCGCGCCCACCTGCAGGGAGGCCGATAGCCCCTTGACCGCCAGCGCCAAGATGTCGCGGCCGTAGCGATCTGTGCCCAACCAATTGGTCCTGTTGGGCAGCTGCCAGGGCATGTAGGCCGCGGTCTCTATTGGGTCCTTACCTCGGCCTATCATGCGCACGATGGGCTCGTTGAGCAATGCCACGACCACGAAGAACAGGATGATCAGCAGCCCTATCTTGAGCTTGTTGCTGCTGTTCCATATCGCCCTCACACCGCGCATCTCTCTACCTCCAGTACTTCACTCTGGGGTCTATCGCCGGCAGCAGCAGGTCCAGTATGAGGTTGGCGGTGAGCACCCCAAATATAGCCAGGATCACTATCCCCATCATCGTGTTGTAGTCGAGCTGGGCAGTGGCCTGGACAAATAGGTTGCCCACACCAGGGTAGTTGAACAGCTGCTCAACGAGCACGTTCCCGTTGAAGATACTACCCAGGCCGATGCCGAGGCCGATCACCTGTGGGAGCCAGCAGTTGCGCAGCGCGTACCTTGTCAGAATGTATCCCGGCCTGAGCCCCTTGGCCTCGGCGAACGTCAGGAAGTCCTCTCCCAGCATCGGCACGATGAGCATGCGCGTGCTAACCATCCAGTTGGCCACACCTATCACGATGATGGAGAGCGAGGGGAGTATGGCGTGCTTGATCACGCTGGTGATGAACTCCGGCGTGAGACCTATCCTATAGCCTGGGTCGTAGGCTGCGGTGGACGGCAGCCAGCCCAGTCTGTAGGAAAGCAGGAACACCAGGATCAGCGCGACGAAGTAGTACGGGATGTGCGAGAAGGCGATCGCCAGGTAGGTCACGAAGCCCGAGACCGGCTTGTCGCGCCTCCAGCCAAGGATCGCCCCCAGCACCACCCCTATGATCCACATGATCACGGTCGAGACCCCCAGCAGCCCTATGGTCCAGGGCAGCGCTCGGGCTATCACCACCTGAGCGGGGTTGGGGTAGTTGATCAGCGATGGACCGAAGTTCTGGTGCAGCACCAGCTGGTCCATGTAGCGTACGTACTGCTCTAGGAGGCTGCCGTTGAGACCGAAGGCTTCTTTATAGTACTGCACGGTGGCCTCGCTAGCGTGCACGCTGTAGTTCTGCTGAGCGGTCTGTAGGTTCTGTATGTAGGCATCTATTGGGTTCCCTGGAATCATCCTGAAGAAGAAGAAGGTGATCGTTATAGCTCCCCACAGCGTCAGCAGGTATACTCCAAAACGCCTTATAGCGTATGCTGCCAGAGGATGGTTGATCACGAACTTGCGATATGCTGAGATAAGCCCTAGTTCTCTGGTCGTGGCTGCCTGCGCCATAGACACTACTCCTTCTAGACATAGCTGGGAGCGAGGTAGTCCTCGCTCCCATGATCGACTTAGGACTTGCTAGCCGGCTTGAGGTTGCCTATCACGAACATAAACTGACCCCACCACTCTAGGGGCACGGTGTACACGTTGTCATCGGTCGGCCATCCCGTCCAGTAGGTGGTGTTATAGATCTTAGGATAGGTAGTCTGGATAATCGGGATGACCGGCAGCAGTTGGTAGAACCTCTCAAGCGCCTGATCATATAGCGGCTTGTTCTTCGGATCGTCGGGATTGGCGTTGTTGAGCTTGAGGATCAGCTCCTGGAACTTCTGGTCCTTGATCCTCACCTGATCCGAAGAGGCGTCCTTGCCGATCGGCTTGTACTGTCGGTTGTCGAACTGAGAATAGAACTGTGCGGGATCGAACAGCTCGCCGCATATCCACAGCGACAACAGGTCGTACTGTCCCTTGCTCTGCTTGTCGCTGAAGACGCTACCAGAGAGGGAGCGCACGCTCGACTTGATCCCGATCTTCTGCAGCTCCTGTGAGAGCAGCTGACCTATCACATACTCCGGTTGTCCCACAGGCGAGGGCGTTATGATGTTTATCTCCACCTGCTTACCCTGGTACATGCGCTTGCCGCTGGACTCCTTCTTGGCGCCCAACTCATCGAAGAGTTGCTCAGCCTTCTTAGGATCGTACGTCAGCTGGTACTTGGAGGCTATGGAGTCGTTGGACCACTTCTTGTTGGACTCGTAGTCCGCCCAAGGATACTGTGCCGGCGGGGTGGGCACGAACCACACGGCCGTGCCTATCTTCTGCCTATCTATAAGGTAGGAGATCGCCCAACGTGCCCGCGGGTCCGACAGCAGCGGCTTAGTTGGGTCGCAGTTGACGTGTATACCGCGTGGGCATGGGTCGCGGAACTTGGTAGTGATTATGATGTTCTGGTACCCACCGTTCTTGACCGCCATCGCATGCGTGTAGTCGAACGAAGCCACATCTACCGTGCCCCTCTTGAACTCCTGAACCTCCGAGTCCGGCACGGGCGCCGTGCGGTACACCACGTACTGCGGAGCCGGGTCAAACTCGTCCTTGTTCCAGTAGTTGGGGTTCTTCTTCCACACGAACATCAGCTGCGAGGGTATAGCCCTGTCTAGAACGTAGGGGCCAGTGAACACTGGAGGATTGTTCTTGAAGGTCTTGGGGTTGTGCTTGGACCATATATGCTTGGGCACCACTATGAAGGAGCCGATGATGCCGCAGATGAAACGCTGATGGTAGCGAGGATTCGGCTTGGTGAGCTTGATCACCACTGTATGCTCGTCAGGAGTCTCAACGCTGTCAAACTCCTTGATGCCGCTGCCAAACAGCGCCGGATCCTGCTGGATCTCTAGGCTGTACTTGACATCCTCGGAAGTGAAGGGCTGACCGTCGTTCCACCTCACCTTGGGGTTGAGGGTGAGCGTTAACTCAGAGTAGTCGGAGTTGTACTTCCACTCCTTGCCCAGCCAGGGCTTGATCTCCCCTGTCGGCAGCCAGTAGAAGAGGTTCTCCACTAATATCTGCTGTGCACCCCCGTTGTACTGCCAACCGTTGGGAATGAACGGGTTGAAGCTATCGAAGATCGTGAATATCGCTTGATCTACAACCACCGTCTGCTCTCTAGGAGTCGGAATCGTACCACCTCGTTGAGGTTGCTGAGGCGGCGCCTCCTCAGCCTGCTTACCCCCAGCCGTAGGTGTAACTCCCGGAGTGGCCCCTGGCGAAGGACAAGTGGTGCACGCCGTCGAGCTCGGGCTTGGACTACTGGCTGAGGCTGGCGGGGTGCTTGCGGCCGGAGCCTGTGAGCTTGCCGGCGTTGGAGTGTTCTGGGCACCACCTCCACAGGCGCTCAATAACGGACCAGCGGCCAACAACCCCCCGGATGCCAACAACGCCTCTATCAGCTGCCTGCGCGTCAGCGTCGGGTCATTGGGACTTCGGACTTCGTCTGCCTTGGACATAAGCCACACCTCTCCTACTCATCTGAGATCTAAGACATCGTTTTAGCGATGTGGCATTATATTAGAGCAGATTATTTCCAGTGTCAATATATTAATTTATATGAAGCATAAGCATATAATACTCAGGCCTTGATAGTATTAACACGTGTATTAGGGAGGGTAATAGGTTAACACTAATAAGTTGCTAACTGGGATAGTATAATCTGTGTTAACAAAGTGTTCGGATGGAGCTTATATTAATATGGAAGATGGCACCCCAAGATACTACAAGATAAAGCGGATCCTCCAAGAAGAGCTAGAGAGTGGGCGCTTCAAGCCCGGCGATAGGTTTCTAACGGAGAAGGAGCTGAGGGAGCGCTTCAAGGTCAGCGCCACCACCGCCGTCAGGGTCCTCAACGACCTCGAGCGCGAGGGCTACCTGGTGCGCAAACAAGGCAAGGGCACCTTCGTCGCCGAGAGGCAGGTGCCCAAAGCCGAGCCCGCACCCCTCCCACAGGTCACGCCCAACGGCAGGCTCATCGCCTGCGTCTTCTCGCAGATCGGGGGCGGTCACGTCGTGGAGGTCATCCGAGGCGTTGAGGCCGTGTGCCATCGCTCCGACTACCACATGATCCTCTTCGACTCCTCCGGCTCATCCGAGAGGGAGGCGATGAACCTCCGGAGGGCCAGGGAGGCAGGCGCTGGAGGCATTATCCTGTTCCCAACCGACGGTGATCAGAACCAGGGGATCGTAGAGGAGTACGTCCGCCAGGGGTTCCCAGTCGTCATGGTCGACAGATACTACCCGGCGGTGGCCACCGACATCGTGGTCCCCGACAACTTCGGCATAGGCTACCGCCTGACAAAGCACCTGATAGATCGCGGTCACAAATATATCGCCACCATCTGGGGTGAGACGAACTGTACCAGTGTCCGCGACCGCATGGCGGGGTACAAGGATGCCCTGCTGCGCCACAACGTACCGATCGTACCAGAGATCTCCCGCCTCTTCTGCTACGAGCGCCTGCGACCCGAGGAGCGCTACGACCTGCTGCGCACATGGCTCAATGCCCCATACAGACCCTCGGTGTTCGTGGGCGTCAACGGCTACGTGGCCACCATGGTGGCCACCGACCTGGCCACGATCGGCGTCCACGTGGGCGAGGAGGTGGAGATAGCCGGCATGGACCAAGTTGGGCCCTATACCCCCATGCCTATTATGTCAACCAACGCTATCCTGCCCTCCAGGGAGATGGGCATCTCGGCGGCAGAGATCCTCATAGAAAGGCTTAGGGAGCCCCAGGAAAATCGCCAGTTCAGGTACGTGGTGCTGCCGGTGGAGATCTCCGCCAACGAGAGGTCGGCAGTGAAGATCATCGGCACAGCCCCCAAGGGTGTGTGAGCCCTGGACTAGAGAGCTGTACATCCTACTCGCCTCCTGGTAATATGGGACCAAATATGTCCCGTATCGGGAGTTGGGAGTAGGAATATGCAGGCAAGACCTAGGATCATTCCTCATCTATGGTTCGACAAAGAGGCTTTGGAGGCGGCGGAGTTCTACACTTCTCTATTCCCGCAGTCGCGCACGCTGCACGTAGGCACCATCCATGATACGCCCTCGGGGGATACCGAGATCGTCGTGTTCGAGCTCGCCGGGCAGACGTTCCAGGCAATCAGCGCAGGTCCCTTGTTCAAGTTCAACCCCTCGGTATCCTTCATGGTAAACTTCGATCCCTCCAGAGACCCACAAGCTCGGGAGCACCTGGATGCCATCTGGGAAGCGCTGGCAGACGGTGGTCAGGTGCTGATGCCCCTGGATGAGTACCCTTTCAGCAAGCGCTACGGTTGGGTACAGGATCGCTACGGAGTATCCTGGCAACTGATACTCTCCAATCCGGAGGGTGATCCTAGGCCTTATATAGCGCCCTGCCTGTTGTTCACCGGCCAGGTGGCGGGCAAGGCGGAAGAGGCTGGAGCCTTCTACAGGGAGGTGTTCCCGAGTTCGGAGGAGGGGCAGCTAGTACGCCAGCCAGCGGGCACGGAGCATGAGGGCACGGTGATGTTCTCGGATTTTCGCCTGGGAGATACTTGGTTTGCGGCCATGGATAGCTTCTACAACCACGGCTTCGGCTTCAACGAAGCCCTGTCGTTCGTCGTGGAGTGCCAATCCCAGCAGGAGGTTGACCACTACTGGGAGGGGCTCTCAGCAGATGGAGGCAAGCAGGGTCCCTGCGGGTGGCTCACGGACAAGTACGGCCTGTGCTGGCAAGTGGTGCCGGCCGAGCTCTTTGAGATGCTGGAGGATCCCGACGAGGAGCGGGTGGCAAGGGTCACCCAAGCGTTCCTTGGCATGTCCAAGCTGGAGATCGAGGAGCTGCGGAGGGCATACTCCGGTAGCTAGCAGGGAAGGAGGAGCGGGATGCAGCTGGACGTCACCGAGAGCGAGGTTAGGCAGCTGTTGAGCATGGAAGAGCTCATCCCCGTCCTGGAGCGGGCGCTGGCCGCGTTCTCCACCGGCAAGGTGGTGCAGCCCACGCGGGTGGCGGTGCCGATCACCGACCACGAGGCCTACATGTGGGCTATGCCCGCCTATACGGGCTCGGCCCTGGGCATCAAGCTGGTCACCCTCTATCCTCAGAACAAGGATATACCTACCCACCACGCGGTAGTTATACTGTTCCGCCCCGAGACCGGCGAGCCACTTCTCACCATGGACGGCACGTACATCACCGAGACCCGAACGGCAGCGGTCTCGGCCGTTGCCACGCAGTACCTGGCACGAGAAGATGCCTCCGTACTGGCGATAATCGGTGCGGGGGTGCAGGCCCGCAGCCATCTGGAAGCGCTCAGGCTGGTACGCCACTTCCGGGAGGTACGGGTGTGGAGTCCGCGCACCGCCCCCGAGTTCGCTCGTCGGCACGGGGTGACCGCCGCGGCATCCGCGGAGGAGGCCGTGCGCGGGGCCGACGTGATAGTCACAGCCACAACCTCCCGCACGCCCGTGCTCCAAGGCGAATGGCTCTCCCCTGGAGCCCACATCAACGCCGTGGGAGCTCCCAGGCCAGATTGGCGGGAGCTAGATGACGAGGTGCTCCGCAGGGCGCGCATCTACGTGGACTCCTCCGAGGCCGCCATGAGGGAATCGGGCGACGTCATCGCCGCCGGCCATTTCTTTGCCGAGCTCGGGGAGGTGATCGCTGGCACCAAGCCCGGCAGACAGTCCCGGGATGAGATCACCCTGTTCAAGTCGCTCGGGATGGCCGTGGAGGACGTGACCGCCGCGGAGCTGGTGTACAGCAAGAAGAGGCAATCATAACTATCTAGGCCCGATCACCGCCTCATGACACGCACGAGCAACAGAAAGGCCGCCAGCGCTATCAGCAGCACGATCGGAAGCACGAACAGCATATCGCCGCTGGTCACACGACACCCCCAAGCTGTTTGATCATCGATGCCGGCACACAGACCTCGATCGTACAGTCCATCAGAAGCAGCTAGCGCAATCGCACCCGGAAGCCCCGGAACAGATCGCCGCTGCCGATGCGCACTGTCCAAGCCCCACGGGACAACAGAAGGCAAATCCGCCGAAGCAACAGGCAGCAAACAGCACGCACAGCAGGTCGCCAGCGAGGCATTGCCTGCATGAGATGCAACAGTCCATGGGCTGCAGCGACTGCGAGTTCGACTGCCAATGCCCCTTCCAGAGCGCGGAGTAGTCCGCGTGGGTGCTTCTGAGGTGGCTGTCCGGCACCTGCTGTACCCTACCGTCCTTGAACACCAGGACCACCCTCTCACCATCGGCGCGCCAATACATCGCCAGAGGCTTCTTACCTGCTGGGTACACTATGATGGCCCGAGTCTTAGGATCCGACAGGACCGCGCACCTGACATGCTGCTTCCCAAAGCGTATGGAGAAGGCCTTGGAAACCCTCCAAGCCCAACCCAGCTTCCTATCCAGCTCCTTGGAGAGCTCGCCCACATCGGAGCTGGCCGCCGCGGCATGTATGATGCTCCTTGCATCTTCGCCCCTGAGGGGCTCCAGATCCGGTATCTGCCTGTTGTTCCGGGCGAAAGCAGCACCAGGCATGCCCGCTAACCCCAGCAGACCAACAGCTAGCTTCGAGCTCTGAACTAGGAACTCTCGCCTGGACCTACCACTGACCCGGCCACCAAGAGACCAAAGGGAGCTCACAACGAGCAAGGACCTATAAGGGCCGAGCACCTGCAACAGACGCAGACGCATCCTCGCTCCGGTCAACACTCTCGTAGCCTGACCATCGGTCTCCAGTAGAGCGGGCTCCCATCGGCGCAGAGGCTTGACCTTATCTAGCAGGGCCACCATCTCCGGATCCCACAGACAGACTACGCACCTGCAGCTTGCCGCCGCTCGTCTGCTCCAAGCTTGCAGCCAGTGCCGAGCAAAGGCCACAGCCGGAATCATATAGTAGGTAACGCTCCATTACTATTCCCTCCTTGGATGATCCGTCGCCATCAGGGTAATAAAGATATATTAATAATGCATTAAGCATGGGTTATCGGAGATCTAATGCGATATTAGGGTCATCTAAGACGCATCGAGGTAAAAACCAGTACTATGTTAGATGGTGAGCCACAGGCTTTTTTGGAGGACATGATGCCTTGTCTACAATATCTCTCCCTAGTGACCATAAAGCTTGTCGTACTGCTTGTAAACAACTATTGCAATATAGGATTGATCTATATATAATCTAAGATATATCTCTTTCTATCCTTAAAATAATTCCTTACAGAGGAGGGGGCTATGAGCAAATACTTACCCAGATCATGGTTATCTATCTTGAATGCCGTCTTGGGGGTAGCTATTGTCTTAGGACTATCGCTGCTTGCTATAGGTAAAGCCAATGCCGACCACTCATACCCTGGTGGCAATTTCCATCTATGGTCCATCCACTATGATGGAGTCGGGGGGGGGTGAGCATGCGTGTGCCCAAAGCGATGTGGGCGACGGCATAGTCACCCACAACTACGTGCAGGCCAGAATAATCAACACCCTGCGCTACGACAACCCCCAACTGGATTGGCATCAGAGAACTGGTACCAACCACCTGCACTTCCAGATGGAGGACAGATATTGTGATCAGCTTACCTCCACCGAGATCCAAGATATCGAGCTCAGATATAGAGTCAAGACCGATGCCGACGCCCAAAGCGTTTGCGCATCTTATGGCTACGAGTATGCTACAGAATGCGCTATAGACCTTGGTCCAGTTTACATCGGTAATCACACCGATAGTCGAGCATATAGAATCATCCACTCCAGAAGCACCATCTACGACAACGACGGCACAGAATGGTACAGAAGACACATGGTGAGCCACGAGACCGGCCACGCCATGGGACTAGCGGATCCCCCACCCTGTTATGACCGCAGCGTGATGCACACCCCCTACCCCTACTGCTCAGGGAACTATGCCTATAGGTACCCCACCGACTGGGACAGGGATACCGTATGGACGCTGATCAACAAACCCTAGGAGAAGAAGATGCGGGCTGTAGCTTCTTACAAGAGATCTGGTATCTGGATGACTATCACACTAGCTGCCATCGCTGCGGTCGTGTGGACATTGGCTGTCCACAGAATAACCAGCGGGCACGACGAGGTGGCTAGAACCAACTCCATCCTGATTACATCCAACAGGGACACGCTCCGTATATGCGTGCAGTCCTACCACCCCCAGGTCACCAACGAGCAGCTTAGATCCACAGTAGGTAAGGCCTTGAATCTCGTGCAAACTCATCCAGACTTCGAAAGGTCGGGACTGGGAGCGCAGGCCCCAGTAGTAGATATAGGTTGTCCAGGACCGGCAAGAGCCGGCATGCCAGGCTTTGATTGGGAGGACGGTATGGCTCCGGAATCTTCAGCACTAGTAGAAACTCCCAGTAACTATAGGACCTTCGTGTTCGTTGTATCTAGCGAGAGGCTCCTGCTGCCCAATGGTACAACCTTCTGGAGAACCCCTCAAGAGCTCTACTGCTATGAGGGCAGATGCGGCGAGGTCACCACAGCCCTCTACCTGACACCTGAGGAGCTGGATATGGTGGATCTGGTCTCCCTCAGGTTGGCAGATACCTTGGGATTATGGGTCGACTGGCACACTATGCAGATGCAGAGCACAGCAGATAAGGAGGTAACAAGATGAGGTTCGTAAGGCTAATGTTGGCACTAGTGATAGCTCTGGTGGCTTTCGCTCCCGCCACAGCCCAACAAGAGGAGCGCTATAAGATCACCATAGAGCTCACCCTCTACGGCGATGTGCCTCAGGGCGAGACCTTCTTCTACGCTCAGGATTATCCTGGTAGACCTGGTACTCGTCCCTGGCCATTTGTGTTCTGTGGAGGGGATAGTGGCATAGAATGCCGTGGCCACGGCACGGTGTACCGAGATAGCAGCTTGGTGTTCGCTAGCGCGCTCGAGAGGTGGAATAAGGTACAGTACATCTTTGGTCGCAACTCCCAGTCAAGCCAACCTAATTATGATAACAAAGATCTAGGGGGACTGGGCTACCTACCAAATATATACCCTAACATGGAGATCGTGCATGCATGCATAGGCGATTGCCAACAAGTCATCACTGGCGACACAACCTTTAGGGCCTGGTACAGGTTCCCCGAGGCACATGAGGATTCCATGCCCAAGATGCCCCAAACAGGTGCCGGGGGGATGGCAGGCAGGTAGTTGAGCTTGTAGGAAAGGGGCAGGTCGTTGTCCCTGCCCCTTAATAATCCAACACCCCGGGATAAGGGAGCAGCTGATATTATCGCACCAAAACCTCCGGCAGAATGATCTGCCCCATACCCCAAGCTACGAAGTCTGAGCCATACCACGAGCGCACCAAGCTCTGGCACGCAGCGGGATGGAGCCATCAGCAGCTATCGGCAGTGTCTTCAGCAGCTGCGACCTCAACGCCTCCCTGGACTCGTTCTGCAGGGAGCACAAGTAACTCGGAGCTGGACCCTGCCCTCCTAGAAGCGGTTGCCAGTAGTCATCAAAGCTCGAGAAGATGGTTTCTATCTCTAATGAATCAACCCCCACATCCTTTAGGCTTGCCTCGGTCATCAGGCTCCGAAGGACAAGAGGACTGCAAACCGGGAAACGCGCGCCCTCATCCTGCTCCTCTGCAGCAGGATCAATCGCCTTGGCCGCATCCCAGAAGTACCGTAGAAACTGCATGCCATCGGCGTAGTCCCACACATAAAGCCCTACTGCCCCTCCAGGTTTAGCCACCCGAGCCATCTCCTGCACACCTCGCAAGGGATCGGGCAACAGGTTGATCACCAAACCGGATACCACCACATCAAAGCTTGCATCAGGAAAAGGGAGAGCATCAGCAGAGCCCAGCATGAAATCCACACTCGGGATGCTGGCCCGAGCATACTCCAAAAACTTCTTAGATGGGTCGACCCCAGTTACATGAGCGGGTGCAGCTAGCTTTAAGATGGCATCGCACAGCGCCCCGGTCCCGCAGCCCACATCCAACCAGCTAGAGCCATGGGGAGCACCCAGCCAGCACACGAACTCCCTAGCCAGCTGCCTGCTCCACCTGCCCATGTACAGCTCATAGGCATCCGGGTCCCCCCACATAGCGCACCTCGCACTGAAATATTATGTCAAAACACAGACATCAGCTCTCCTGCACGAACACCCCAGGATCTTCCGCGTACAGGTATATTTGGCCACAACTAGTACAGAGGTAGGCAGACAAATCCGACCTAGCACCAGGCTTGAGGTCTCCCTGCGTTGGAGCTTCCACGAACGGATAGATACCCCCAACTCTGAGCAGCACCTTGTGTAGATTGGTCTGACAACGCTCGCAAGTTCTATCCATGTCTTCCTCCAAACAGGTTATGAGTAATCAAGCACTGCGGGCATCCAAGAAGCTCCCTGGCTCGTAGGCGTCTGTGGCGCAGGCAACAGGTTATCCAACTCCCTGCGCGTGCAGTAATCGTTGATCGTCAGGATGATGATTATTAGCAAGCTGAAGAACACCATCCACATTAGGCAGGTCCAGTCCTCCCATATCCTAGCAAGCGGAGGGCGAGGCCTACCAGGTCGGCCATCATCAACTGGATTACGCATACTCATGCTTACAATATAGACCAAAAGCACAGAGCTCGCTAGGCGCTCGCAAAGCCGCAGCTGTCGGCCCAAAACCGCAAGCAATTAAGGATTTTTCTTCACGAATTTGCGTTTTGGGGCTTGACTTCTTCTCCAAGTCTTGATATATTCAAGTCAACAAACGCATCGACCCTAAAAGCGTCGATGGGGACGAGTAGCCGAGATGTAGGGCTACAGAGAGCCGCGTTGCTGGGATGCGGTGCTCGAACCTCGGTGAAAAAGCCCCCGGAGCTGCAGGCTGAACCTCGATGGGCTCACAGCCCAGGCGTCAGTAGGCCGAGCCGGTGTCAGCCACCGTTACCAGGCTGGGAGTATGAAGCCTTCATCGGCAGCACCGAGCGGGCAGAGTACTTCGTGAGGTCGTCATCGTGAGGTGGCGACGAACAGGGGTGGTACCACGGGAAGCAATGATCTCCCGTCCCCGGCAGATACGTCGGGGACGGGAGATTTTTTATAGGCCTCGTCCCCGCGTACGAGTCAGGTACTGAGGAAGGAGGCAGACAGATGCCGTTGGACAACTTCTACATAGTAGATTCGACGCTACGCGAGGGCGAGCAGTTCGTGCACGCCCACTTCACCACCGAGCAGAAGATCGAGATAGCACGCGCTCTCGACGCCTTCGGCGTGGAGTACATAGAGCTCACCAACCCCGCGGCCTCGCCAGCGTCCTTCGAGGACGCTCGCAGGATCGCCAGCCTGGGCTTGCGGGCCCGCATATTGGTCCATTGCCGCTGCACCATGTCAGACGTTCAGCAGGCCGTCGAGACCGGAGTGGACGGGGTCAACCTGCTGTTTGCGACCTCCGAGCAGCTCAGGACCTACTCCCATGGCAAGTCCATCGAGGAGATCATCGAGTCGGCAAGAGACGTGATCTCCTTCCTGCAAGATCACGGCCTGGAGGTACGCTTCTCCTGCGAGGATGCCTTCCGCACCCCCATCGACATCCTACTGAGGGTGTACGCCGCTGTGGACGCCATGGGCGTCGATCGTGTGGGCATCGCCGACACCGTCGGGGTGGCGGATCCGCTGGGCGTGCACGAGTTGGTAAGCAGAGTGCGCAGCGTCGTGAGCGCGGACATCGAGTTTCATGGGCACAACGACTCCGGCTGCGCGATCGCCAACGCCTACGCAGCTCTCCAAGCAGGCGCTACACACATAGACACTACCGTGCTGGGTATAGGCGAGCGCAACGGCATCACCCCGCTGGGAGGCTTCATAGCCAGGCTGTACGCCACCGATCGCGGCCTGGTCAGCAGGTACAACCTGCGCATGCTGCCTCAGCTAGACAGCCTCATCTCCCAGTACACGGGTGTACAGATCCCGTTCAACAACTACCTGACAGGCGAGACGGCTTTCGCTCACAAGGCGGGCATACACACCAAGGCCGTCCTCTCCAACCCCTCATCCTACGAGGCGATCAACCCCGAGGACTTCGGCCTCACCCGCCGTGTGGAGCTGGGGCACAGGCTCACAGGCTGGAACGCCATAGCGCACAGAGCTCGCACCCTGGGATTGTCCCTCTCCGAAGCAGAGCTGAGGGCCGCCACGAGGGAGATCAAGAGGCTGGCGGACGAAGCCCCGCTGACGACCGAGCAAGTGGACCAGATACTGCGCGAGTGGGCAGAGCGCTCGCGCTCCTGTGCAACTAACCAGGGAGGTGTACGTGCATGGGCACTCTAAGCGAAGAGATCCTCAGCCGCAAGGTCGGTAGGCAGGTGCGCGCCGGCGAGATAGTCATCGTGCCGGTGGACTACGTGCTGGCGCACGACCAGACGGCCCCACTGGCAATCGAGAGCTTCCGCAAGATCGGCCGGCCGCTATTCGATCCCAACCGTACAGTGATCGTGTTCGACCACATCATCCCAGCGGCCACCGTGCAGGCCGCCACCCTCCAGAAGATGATCCGCGAGTGGGTGCGCGAGCAGGGCATCACCAACTTCCTGCAGGAGGGCATCTGCCACCAGGTGATGGTCGAGCGCGGGTTCGTCACTCCTGGAGCTGTGATCGTGGGCGCCGACTCCCATACCTGCACCTACGGAGCGTTGGGCGCTTTCGGCACCGGCATGGGCTCCACCGATATCGCCGTGGCCCTGGCGACCGGCAAGACCTGGCTGCGAGTACCCGAAACGATCCGCTTCGAGGTCAAAGGCGAGCTAGGTCACCACGTCTACGCCAAGGACCTGGCGCTCGCTATGGTGGGCACAATAGGCGTGGACGGTGCCACCTACATGGCCGTGGAGTACGGCGGCCCTGCGGTGCGCCGGATGAGCATCTCCGAGCGCATGACGCTGGCCAACATGGCGGTGGAGATGGGTGGCAAGACCGGCCTCGTCGAGCCCGATGACACGGTGGATGAATACCTGCGAGATCGCGCGCGAGATCCTTACGAGCGCATCACCCCACGCGACCCCGTATACAGCCGCGTGGTGGAGATAGATGCCTCCTCCATAGAGCCGATGGTGGCCGTGCCACCAGATCCGGAGCACCTTGCGCCTGCAGCCGAGATGCGCAGGGTGAAGATCGACCAGGTGTTCATAGGTACCTGCACCAACGGCAGGCTGGACGACATCGAGATAGCCGCTCGCATCCTCAAGGGCAGGAAGATCCACCCGAGCACCCGCATGGTTGTCACTCCCGCCTCCACCAGAGTGGCCCTGGAGGCCATGGCCAAGGGCTACATCCAGACGCTGATCGAGGCCGGGGCCGTGGTCACCAACACCGGCTGTGGACCCTGCATAGGCCGCCACCAAGGGGTGCTGGCCGCGGGCGAGCGAGCCATCACGACTCAGAACCGCAACTTCCCCGGCAGGATGGGCGACCCCACCGCCGAGATCTACCTGGCGAGCCCCGCGACAGCGGCGGCATCCGCCATCACCGGCTACATCACCGACCCAAGGAGCCTGGACTGATGAGCAGAGTATGGAAAGTAGGCGACAACGTATCCACAGATGAGATCATCCCCGGCAGGTACAACGTGACGACCGACCGCCAGCAGCTGGCGAAGGCCGCGTTCATCGAGTACAGGCCGGACTACGCGGAGAACGTTCGTCCCGGCGACGTGATAGTCGCCGGCAAAAACTTCGGGATGGGATCCTCTCGCGAGCACGCCCCCATCGCCATCCAGGCATCCGGTGCCAAGGCGGTGATCGCGCGGTCCTTTGCCCGCATCTTCTTCCGCAACGCTATCAACATCGGCCTCCCCATACTCGTGTGCGACGAGCTACATGGGGCCGTGGAGGACGGTGACGAGATAGATGTAGACCTCGCCACCGGACAGATCACCCTTGCGGACGGACGCACCTTCCAGGTGGAGCCGCTGCCGGAGTTCGTGCTAGAGATCGTGCGCGCCGGCGGCATCATCCCGTTCGTCCAGTCCGGAAGGTTCTAACCAAGAATACCAACCTCCCTTTACCCCACATCCCCTCGTACCCGGGCGGGAGCCTCCCAACTCCCGCCCACCAGACCTCATCCGGCCCCTAGCAGGTCTAGAGCTGCCCTTCATCTCCGGCAAGAGTCCACCGGCACAATCCAGCCATGCTTGCCGCCCAAGCTCCCGGGAGGCGGACATTCCCCCTCATCTACCTGAGAAGCCCCAGGCGCTCCCGGCCTTCGTCACGCCCCCGATAGGTGGAGTGCTCATAGGGCCAGAGCAGGCGGAGCACTTCCAAGAGCTGGCACGCATCGTCAGCTGTAACCATCGTGGCCATAAGACGTTTTCTCCATAAAGATCATTAGGAGGAGCTTATGTCTAAATTCATGCTGGCAACGATCTGCCTGATGGCCATAGTGCTGGGGACGTTGCTCGCTCCCCGGATCACGACACGCGCCCAGACCCAGGGGGAAGCCGAAGTCACCTTCCAACTCACCATACATGGCAGGTTTATGGACCGGGAGCACGAGGCTTTCCCGTGCTCGTAAGGGGATCACGCCCCCAGATAACCCGCACGCTGATGCTCTGGGCAGCTACAACCGGAGGAGGGCCGATACGTGCGAGGGTGGTGCTAGCTACCGGGTCGGCCTTACGGTCCCAGCCGGCTCAAGGATTGGCTTCAGCTTCCAGCGCATATTGCCCGGTGGGGGGATCTACACCTTTCACACCGGCGCCCAAACCATCAACAATGACGTCACCATAGGGGCTGAGTACGAGTTCTCCCTGGTGCCCATGACGTTCAAGCTGACGCTGTACGACAGAGTGCCCCCGGGTGAGGCTTTCTACGTGAGCTACGGGTTTGGCTTCGGCGAGTCGCTGGAAATCCTGCTCTGCGGCAAAGTAGAGCCCAGAGGGGGCTCCGGGCTGTGGGGGAGCGGAGGGTCTGCGCAGCCTTGTAAGGGCAACGGCACAGTCTACGTGGCCAGGCACAAGCTGGAGGCCGACACCCCGGTCAGCTTTGGGTTCGCGCGCATAAAGCCTCCGGGCAATGCCCAGTTCTTCTACAAGGGCAAGCGACTGCCTGGCGACAACCCCCTGTTCAGCGCGTGTTACAGCTTCGGATCACCCAACGGCGAGCAGCTGCCCAATATGCCGCAGACGGGAGGCATGGTAGGCAGGTAGTTGAGCTTGTAGGAAAGGGGCAGAGTGCATTTCTCAATCGACTGGAGAGTCAGCATCATAGGTGGTGCTGACTCTCCAGTTACCACTGTTGATCCTTAGGCCCTCCGCGCGCTGGATGGAGAGGGGAAAGCCACGTACTTTATGCCAGAAGGGGTCTTCACAGCTACCACCTCCAGCTGACTGGAGTCCTCCCCCTGGTCGTCCTCATCCCCATCATCCACACCATCGTGGTCCGAATCCTCGTCCCCGTCCTTGATGCCGTCGTCGTCGCTATCGGCATCTCGTGGAGAGGTGCCGTGCTCGTCCTCGTCCTCGTTATCCAATCCATCCTGATCGTAGTCCCTATCCGAGGCATCCGCTTTGAGCTCGCCGTCGTCCTCGTCCTCGTTATCTACCCCGTCGTGATCGTAGTCCTCGTCCCCGTCCTTGATGCCGTCATCATCGGTGTCGGCATCGTCTATGCGGGTGCGCATCCGAGCTTCATCACCATTGTCCACCCCGTCGTGATCGTAGTCCTCCTGTCCGTCCTTGATGCCGTTGTCGTTCGAGTCTGGATCCAGCGGGTTGGTCCTAGCCCTGAACTCCTGCCAATTAACCAGCCCATCATGGTCGGGATCCTCCCTGCCATCGGGCACGCCGTCCCCGTCCGTATCCCTCCGATAAGGATTGGTCCGGGTGAGCTTCTCCTGCGCCGTCGTCAGCCCATCATGGTCGGGATCCGAATCCACCGCGTGAGCGTGACCAGCTCCGAACAGAGGCGCCAGAAGCAAAAAGGTTATCACCAACCCCCTAAGCCACATGTACACTCGACCTGACATAAACGCGTCCTCCTTATGTTTAGTGAGTTCATTATAGAAGCTCCAGATAACAGGAAGATTAATTTGCATGGACTTATTATGAAAGCTTATTAAGTCACATCCATGCAGAACATGGGCCCGGGACTACACTTGGTCCCGGACCTATGACTCATTCTGAGCCGTACAGGAAATGAACACAATCATAAGTTTTGGCAGGATTTGGGCTCTACGTTAGACGTAGCCAGAGGACACCACACCTGCAGGAGCGTGTAAATGTATCTTAGAAAGGGTAACTCTCCGAGCTTTGGAGCTATACAATTAGCCCCACCAGGCTCTGCCCAGCACCGTCCAGCTTCGGCTTGAAGCACCCAATCCTACTGGTGCTAAAGGTATCCTCTAAGACTTTGGCAGTTCAGCGTCTAAGCTATTCAGCTCTAAGCTAGCGCTGGGAACATATTCCCTCATTAGGGGGACCAAGCGAAAGATACAACATCACTCCTAATCACTAGCATTAGGTGCAGCGATTAGGCATCCACAATAACTTTCATCTATAATACAGAAAAAATAAGGCCTTCGGGGCAGGGTGCAATTCCCGACCGGCGGTAGAGCCCGCGACCCCCTGCAACAGGGGTGGACCTGGTGAGATTCCAGGGCCGACGGTAAGAGTCCGGATGGGAGAAGGTCCGACTTATCATCCCGCAAGGGTCTGAGTCGCATATCCATGCCCCGGGAGCCATCGGGTTCTCGGGACATCTTTTTATGATTCCCTATGCCCACAGGCCAAACACTAGGAGGCAAAGATGTTCTCAGGCATAGTGGAGGAAACCGGTAAGGTCGAGGAACTCTACCTAGATGAGCCTCGCTGGATGCGTATATCATGTCGGCGAGTGCTGGAGGGGACCCAGCTGGGGGACAGCATCGCGGTCAACGGCGTCTGCCTAACCGTCGACGCCCTGGATGAGCACTCCTTCACGGTGGGGATCATGCCCGAGACGCTGCGGCGCACCAACCTAGGCAGCTTGCGAGCGGGCGACGAGGTCAACCTAGAGCGCTCGCTCCGCTTCGACAGCAGGGTGGGAGGCCACTTCGTCCAGGGACACATCGACGCCACCGGCACAATTTTGGAGCGCTGGCCAGAGGAGGGCGCACTCTGGCTGAAGATAGGTCTGCCGAGGGAGCTGGCCCGCTATGTGGTACCCAAGGGGTGCATAGCAGTAGACGGCATCAGCCTAACGGTGGTAGACGCGCTGGAAGATGCCTTCACGGTCTCGCTCGTGTATCACACCCAGCATAAGGTCACGCTCGCCCGCAAGCAGGTGGGCGAGCTGGTCAACCTCGAGGTGGACATGCTCGGCAAGTACGTCGAGCGCCTGCTGCGGTTCCATCAGACGGAGGTGGGGGCATGACGGCAAGCAGGATCCAGCAAGCATTGGAGGACCTGCGGGCCGGCAGGTTCGTGATAGTGGTGGACGATGAGTCGCGCGAGCGCGAGGCCGACCTGGTGCTCGCGGCGGAGCACGCAACTCCCGAGGCAATAAACTTCATGGCCCGTGAGGCGTGCGGACTGATATGCGTGGCCATGCGCGGCCAGCGCATGGACCGGCTGGGCATCCCCCCGATGGTCTCGACAGAGCGCAACACCTCGGCACACGGCACCGCCTTCGGCGTGCCCGTGGACGCCGCCAGCGGCATCACCACCGGCATCTCGGCCTACGACCGGGCACGCACCATTAGGCTCCTGGCCGATCCCAGCTCCACCCCCAGCGACTTCATCATGCCGGGGCATGTGTTCCCCCTGAGAGCGAGGGAGGATGGAGTGCTGGAGCGACGGGGACACACCGAGGCTGCCGTGGACCTTATGGTTATGGCAGGGCTGCAGCCGGTGGCAGTGATCTGCGAGATCATGTCCCCTAGCGGCAGGATGGCCTGGGGAGAAGAGCTGGAGGAGTTTGCCCGTCGGCACCTCCTGCATGTCGTGACGATGCAGGAGGTGGTCGATGCTCGTGCGGTCGAGAGCGAGTGTAGGATGGGAAAAGCACGGCCGGTGAGGCTGCCCACGGCTAATGGTGAGTTCACGCTCGTGGCCTACACCGCGCCGGATTCAAGGGAGCCCCACCTGGCGCTCATCCACGGCGAGCTCGGAAGCGCCCCCCTGGTGCGCCTGCACTCCGAGTGCTTCACGGGCGATGTGCTGGGTTCCGAGAGGTGCGACTGCGGCCCACAGCTCGAGCGAGCACTGCAGATGATAGCCTCCCAGGGAGGCATCCTGATCTACCTGCGACAGGAAGGGCGGGGCATAGGGCTGCTGAACAAGCTGAGGGCCTACGCTCTACAGGACGAGGGACTGGATACGGTGGAGGCCAACGAGCACCTGGGATTCCAGCCCGACGAGCGAGACTACGCCGTGGCGGCTGAGATCCTCCGAGACCTAGGAGTAAGCACCGTTAGGTTGCTAACGAACAACCCTCGCAAGATAGAGGGCCTGCGCGCCAATGGCATCGAGGTGCTTGAGAGGGTACCCTTGGAGATACCACCTCGCAAGCACAACCTGAGGTACCTGCAGACGAAGAAGCTGAAGCTCGGACACTGGCTGCAGATACATACCCCCACAGGAGAACAAAGATGATCCACAGCTACAAGTCGCACAGGGTCGACAAGGGCCACAGGTTCGCCATAGTCGTCTCCAGATTCAACGAGCTGGTGACCCGGAGGCTGCTGGAGGGCGCCCTGGACGCCCTTCGCCAGCACGGCGTGGAGGACAAGAGGATAAGCGTGGCCTGGGTGCCGGGCTCCTTCGAGATCCCGCTCGTCGCGAACAGGCTCGCGCGCACGGGGGAGTTCGCGGCGGTGATATGCCTTGGGGCGGTCATACGCGGCGAGACGGGCCACTATGACGCAGTGGTGTCAGCCGTGACCGCAGGTGTGTCGAGGGCGGCGCTGGACTCTGGCTTACCGGTCATATTCGGCGTGCTCACCACGGACACCCTTGAGCAGGCACTGGATAGGGCCGGCGGCAAGGCAGGGAACAAAGGCTACGAGGCAGCGGTGTCAGCCCTGGAAATGGCTAACTTGATGACATCCATCGGCTAGCGCCTCCCAGCAGCTGAGAAGCCGCTCGGTGGCCAACAAGCTGCTCCGAACTCGACCCTGCGACCCAGTCTCGAAGCACAGAGCAGGGATCACCTGAGGACCACTAAGGTTATCCCCTGCTGTGCAGCGCGCCCCCTATCTCTCATCAGATGCTGGATGATGGGCTGAGATAGGTAGGGGAACGGATCACTCCTCGGCGTGCACATCCCAAACAGCCAGCCATGGAGATATCCGGCATACCGACACATCGACATGCTAGGATAGATCCACTTGACCGCTCATGAGTGGCAAGATCAAAGCGCTCGAACAAAAGAGCTTCTGTTAGCGACGCTAGATGGTATGAGCGCGGCGATGGGAAGACCATATAGCGGGGATAACTCGTTGGGTGTCGCTTGACCAAGGCTCAAAAAACTGGAGGTAATGATGAGAAGAGTGATAGCATCGATGTACCTGACGCTGGATGGAGTCATGGAATCCCCAGATAAATGGTCCTTCCAGTTCTGGAGCGAGGAGTCGGCAAAATTCAAGCTGGATGAGCTGTTCTCGAGCGATGCCCTCCTGCTGGGCAGGGTGACCTATCAGGGATTCGCGGCCGCCTGGCCATCTATGACCGATGAGGCTGGCTTCGCTGATAGGATGAACAGCCTGCCCAAGTACGTCGTCTCGACGACCCTGGAGGAACCACTCGAGTGGAACAACTCCAGGCTGATCAGGGAGAACATATTGGAAGAGGTGCAGAAGCTGAAGCAGCAGCCTGGGCAGGATGTGCTGATCTACGGCAGTGGCGAGCTCGTGCGCACGCTGATGCAGCATGACCTCATCGATGAGTACCGGCTGATGGTCTTTCCGATCGTCATAGGAAGCGGGGAACAGCTCTTCCAGGGCGGAAGCGGTACTAAGACCCTGAAGCTCAAGGACGTCAAGAGCTTTAGCTCAGGAGTGGTCGTTCTCACCTATCAGGTGTGATCAGGGGTCAAAAAACGCACAGGGGGCATCTGCCGTGATCCATTACATCAACCCCTATCTGGTTTCTGAACGGTAACGGACACGAGGCTGTGGAATTCTACAAAGACGCGCTGGGGCGAAGGTCGTTAGCGTTTCAAACTTCGGAGATATGCCTGAACCTGAAAACCCAGCGTATCGAGAGCCTGAGGACGCGAAAGACCGCCTGCTGCACGCCCACCTGAGAGTCGGCAACTCGGATCTCATGCTCTCCGATAACTTCCCAGGTATGCCGTACCAGCTCGGATCACAGGTAACCGTAGTCATCAGCGTGAGCGATGCCCAGACAGCCAGGGAGGTATTCGGGAAGCTGCAGGAGGGCGGTAAGGCGGAGGTGCCACTGTACGGAATGGTGACAGACAAGTTCGGCGTGCGTGCACAGCCCTACGGGATGTCCACCCACGCGCCAGCGCACTACAACCAAGAGAGCGTTGGGGATGGAGCCGGAAGACAGCTTCGCGGTGACCATGCTGGCAGGCCTGGGAGGCTATGCATTTACAGTCCTGGAGAGTATAATTTCACCCATATAACGAGGCGGGTCCGCTAAGCCCTGTGGAGAGCGATGAGCGACAGAGATGAAATAGCCAGCATCGAGTTTTATGAGGTGGATGCCAGCCGGTGGGGTGACTTCGAGCGCTTGTTCGAGAGCCTTGGAGGCCCCAAATACTGCTGGTGCATGGTCTGGAGGGCGAATCGCAGCCAAGCCCGGCGCATCGAGGGCCCGAGCCGCAAGGCGGCGATGGCCCAACTAGTGGCATCTGGCGTGCCTGTGGGCTTGTTGGGTTACCTGGATGGTGAACCAGTGGCTTGGTGCTCGGTAGCCCCCAGATCAACCTTCCGCGGACTGGTTGGCGATGGCGACCCGGACGAGGGTATATGGTCCATCACTTGCTTCTTCGCTGTCAGGCGATTGCGCGGCCGAGGCATCACGCACCGGATGATCGAGGCAGCCGTCGAGCACGCTCGTGCACACGGGGCCTCGATCGTGGAGGCTTATCCTGTGGACCCTGACTCCCCAAGCTACCGCTTCATGGGATTCGTGTCGGTATTCAAGGCGGCGGGATTCCAAGAGGTGGGACGCGCTGGTACACGTCGCCATGTCATGCGGTTACAGGTGGACCCACACACCAAGACGGTCGATGGAGAATAAGGAGCATCAACCCACGCACACGTACATCGCACTTCTGAGAGGGCTCGGTGGGAAGTACACCCTACCGATGCAGGGGTTGGTAGAGATCATGCTGGAGCTGGGGCTGCGGGACGAAGGACCCACATCCAGAGCGGCAACGCCATCTTCCGGAGCGATAGAGCCCCCACCGGTGAGATCGCCGAGGAGATGAGCAGCGCCATCAACGAGCGATACGGCTTTGCGCCCCGGGTGATCATCCTGACACCAGCAGAGCTCAGGGAAGCGGTGGCCTCCAACCCATATCCCGAGGCCGAGACAGCACCCACGACGCTACACCTGACCTTCCTGAGCTCCGTCCCCGAGCACCCGGACTTGATCAAGCTCGAACGCCTCCGACGGGCTGGCGAGCATTTCCCCTCAGAGGGAAGACCTTCTACCTCCACGCCCCCAACGGTGTGGGGAGATCCAGGCTCTT
The DNA here is from genome assembly GCF_059335935.1 of Thermobaculum sp. T2p. Classification (NCBI taxonomy): domain Bacteria; kingdom Bacillati; phylum Chloroflexota; class Chloroflexia; order Thermobaculales (SeqCode); family Thermobaculaceae (SeqCode); genus Thermobaculum (SeqCode); species Thermobaculum sp. T2p. Next base: position 188 of record NZ_JANZYQ010000001.1, on the reverse strand, counting down.
TGCGAGCATCGAGAAGGCGCTCGGCGTGCCAGGCACGGCACGCAACTGGCGCACGGTCTGCAGAGTCAGTCAAGACTTTGTGGAGAACATTTTTTCGGTTCACTACGGGCGTTGTCAATCACTAGTTAGCGAACCATTTTCAGGAATTAATATCGTAAGCGCTTTCGGACTCTCATCCCTCATCTTGA